>JAPCJI010000014.1 GCA_027887005.1 Nitrososphaerota archaeon | reverse complement strand
TGGGTTCGGCCGTGGTGGCAGCCAGGACGCTCCCACCGCTCGTTACTCTCTTCGGGGTGCTCGTCGGGGGTACCCTCGCCTCGGCCGGGGCGCTCACGCTCAACAGCTACTTGGAACAAGAGATCGACTCGAAGATGAAAAGGACCAGGAACAGGCCCCTCCCTGCCAAGCGCATACTCCCGAGTTCCCACGCGCTCTTCCTCGGGTTCGGCCTCCTCATCTTCGGAGTGGGAGTGGCCGTCCTTACGCTCAACCTGGTCGCCACCTTCTTCATCGCACTGGGGGCCTTCGTCTACGTCCCCATCTACACGATCTGGCTCAAGCCCCGAACCACCTGGAACATCGTATTGGGTGGGTTCGCAGGGAGCTGCGCGGCCCTGGCAGGCTGGTACGCGGTGACGTCTGCCTACCCCCTCGTCGCCTGGATCCTGGCTGCCTTGGTCTTCGTCTGGACCCCGAGCCACTTCTGGAGCCTCGCGGTCATCACTGAGCAGGACTACTCGGCCGTGGGCATCCCAATGCTCCCCTCGGTCCTGGGGCCTGCCGCCTCTTCCAAGTACATCGTTGCCAACACGCTCCTCCTGATTCCAGTCAGCCTGCTCTTCGGGGTCTACCTTGATGGCGTCGGGCTTGTCGTTTACCTCGGGGTTGCAGTCGTTTTCGACGCCCTGCTCCTCTGGACGAACCTGAAGCTCCTCGGCTCTCCTACCAAGGACAACGCCTGGCTCGCGTTCAAGTTCACCAGCCCGTACCTGGCAGTGATCTTTCTGGCCGCGATGGCAGCCACCTTGGTCTAGGGCCGTCGGTGGACGAGCAGCCGAGGGAACCCTTTTCTGAGATGCGCCTGAGGCGCCTATGAAATTGTCCGGATCCTTCGTCGTTCATTACTCTGAAATTGCGCTGAAGGGCAAGAACCGGCCTGAGTTCGTGAAGATGCTCAGGCGGAACATCGGCAGGGCGCTGACGGGCCTCGAGCCCGAAATCCACCCGCTTCAGGGCAGGTTCTTCCTGACTGTCAAGGGGGACAAGGCTGAGGGTGAACGAAGGCTCGCCAAGGTCTTCGGCGTGGCCTGGTTTGCGGAAGCCGCGGTGGTCGATCCCGAATACGGGAAGATCAAGGACGCGGTCATCGAGTCCGCGCGGTCTTCATCCGGGAAGAGCTTCAAGATTAACCCCAGGAGGGCGGACAAGTCGTTTCCAATCAACTCCATGGAGCTTGCCAGGACTCTAGGTGGGGAAGTGGCCGAGGCAACGGGAAAGAAAGTCGACCTTTCGAACCCCGACGTCCAGGTCCACGTGGACGTCCTGAAGGACCGGGCCCTCGTCTACTCGAGGAAGGTTAGGGGCCCCGGAGGACTCCCAGTTGGGACTGCCGGCAGGGTGATGCACCTCTTCTCCGGGGGCATCGACTCACCCCCTGCAGCCTGGCTGATGATGAAGAGGGGCTGCAGGCCAGTCTATCTGCACTTCTACCTGGCACCCACTGGGGAGGCGCCCCTGAAGAGCAAGGTGATGGAAGAGGTGAAGGCCCTGTCGGCCTGGGGAGGCAAGAGCACCCTCGTCCTCGTGCCCTTTGCGGAATACCAGCTTGCCACGGCCGAGGCGCCGAACGACCTGGAGCCTTCGCTCTTCCGGCGTTTCATGCGGATGACTGCCGAGGCCTTGGCCCCGCTCTTCGGAGCCTCCGGGATATCCACAGGCGACTCGCTTTCGCAGGCAGCGTCTCAGACCCTCTGGAACCTGGCCGCCTTCGACCAGGGCTCGACCCTCCCTGTCCTAAGGCCCCTCCTTACCTACGACAAGGAAGAAATCATCACCCTGGCAAAGCAAATCGGAACCTACGAGACCTCGCTCGAGGAATACAAGGACTGCTGCGCGATTATTTCCAGGCACCCGAGGACCAAGGCGAAAGGAGAACTGATATCGAAATTCGCGGACGAGCTGGGATTCCGCGTGCTACTCGCGAAGTCGCTTCGGTGGGCCACCCTCGTGTCGTATAACCCGGCTACGGGCGAGACCAAGGTGACTCCTCTGGACGAGGCGATGAGGAGGCCTCCTGCTGGCCAGGCCTCAGGAGGGTCTTTGAAGGGGGCGGAGGCCGAGTTGAGTGTCCCGCCGAGGCAAAATTATAAGCAGGCAACTGGGAATGGTTTCTCAGGAGATACTACTTGAGTGAAACAGTCATGCATATCGAAGGAAACAAGTTCCAGGACGAGGTCGTCCGTTCGTCGCAGCCGGTGATGGTTGATTTCTACGCCGACTGGTGCGGCCCCTGCAAGATCATCGAACCAATCGTCCAGCTGCTTGCGAAGGAATACGCCGGCAAGGTGAAGTTCGTGAAGATCGACACTGACGCAAACCAGGAGCTTGCGGTGCAGTTCGGAATCATGAGCATTCCCACGGTGATGTTCTTCTCGAAGGGGAAGGTGGAGGACATCGTGATCGGTGCAGTCCCTGCTGCCGTCTTCAAGAGCAAGCTTGACTCCCTAGTCAAGAAATCCTAGAATCCTTTAAGGTCTCATCCGAATTGAGGGCGGCCGATGCGCGGCAAGTACCTGCTCCTCCTTCTCACTATCGCGATCCTCTTCTCAGCAATCGTCGTGGGGGCCTATGTCACTGTGGCAGGTTTCGGAGACGCCTGCGGGTCCAACATTCCGAAGGATTGGCCCGGCTGCCTCGGAGGCCTCCTTCCTCCCCCCCAATTGGCGCCAGTGATGGAATACCTACATAGGATAACCGCAGCCCTTTCGACCCTCTTCCTGTTCCTGACCACCGCTCTGTTCTGGAGGGACAAGAGCTCGAGCCAGGCTGTAAAGAGAATCCTTGTCGTCGCCTCGGTGCTCCTAATCGGCCAGGTGCTCCTGGGGGGCGTGGTGATCGCGCAGGCCGAGGAGGCCGTATTGGTCGCGGCACACCAGGGCCTTGCGGTCCTCACCTTCGGATTCGCGGTGGCCGCCTTCGTCTTGACGAAGAGACCTTCATGAAGGATTTTAACTGCGATAACTGACAGCCACTACTCAATTGGACCTAGAGACACGGCTCGACCTCGTCAAGGGGGTCGGCGAAGAGATAATCACCATGAAGGAGCTCAGGACCCTTCTCGAGACCAACGGCCGCCCCACCGCCTATGATGGGTTCGAGCCAAGCGGCCTCGCCCACCTTCCCTTCGGCGTGCTCCGGCCGATCCTGGTGGACGACATGCTGAAGGCAGGCGCGCACATGAAGCTCTGGATAGCCGACTGGTTCGGCTGGGTCAACAACAAGATGGGCGGAGACCTCGAGAAGATCCAGGAGGTCGGCCGCTACTTCGTCGAGGTTTGGAAAGCAGCCGGGGTGGACATGTCCAGGGTGGAGGTCCTTTGGACTAGCGACGCCGCCAAGGACGTTGAATATTGGAAGAGGGTCGTAACCGTCGCCCAGAACGCGACCCTTGCAAGGACAACAAGGGCGCTCACCATCGCGGGGAGGACATCGAAGGAGCTCCTGCAGACTGCCCAACTCCTTTACCCTGTCATGCAGGTCGCAGACATCTTCTGGCTGGACGTCGACATCTGCCAGCTCGGGCTCGACCAGCGCCGTGCCAACATCCTCGCACGGGAGATCGCAGAGAAGATGAAGTGGAAGAAGCCGGTCGCGGTCCACCACCACATGCTCATGGGGCTCCAGGGAGTGAAGGAGCCCGAGGGCTACGACGAGGACAGTGCGATGGACTCTGCCATCACGAGCAAGATGAGCAAGAGCAAGCCCGAGTCCTCGATATTCGTCCACGACACCCGGGACGAGATACAGAAGAAGGTCGGCGAGGCATACTGCCCGCCCAAGGTCGTAGAAGGGAACCCCCTGATGGAGTATTCGAAGTACATCATCTTCAGGAAGCTGAAATCTCTCAGGGTCGAGAGGCCGGACAAGTACGGGGGAAACATCGATTTCGCATCCTACCCGGAACTGGAGGCAGCATTCAGGGAGGGCAAGCTCCACCCCGCCGACCTCAAGAAAGGCGTCTCCGATTCCCTTGATAGGATAATCTCGCCCATAAGAGAGCACTTCGAGAAGGTCCCAGCTGCGAGGAAGCTCTACCTCGCAGTGAAGGCATCCGAGTCCACACGCTGAACCCCGCATCTCACTTTGTCACGCCAAGGTCCAGGCAGAAGGCGGCCGACGAAGTTCATCGCTGACGCGATGCTCGGCTCCTTGGCCAGGAAGCTCCGCGCCCTGGGCTTCGACACAACCTACCATGACGAAGGAGGGGACGCAGGCATCATGAAGTCGGCCTCGGCCCAGCGGCGGATCATCCTAACCGCAGACCGGGACCTGGCCGGACGAGCGAGGTCGGCGGGCATCAAGTCCTATCTCCTGACGGGAAGGACCGACGGGAGAAGGCTCGCGGCTCTTGTCCTCCTCGCCAAAGCCTCGGGGCATCCCCTCACGAGGGGGACCTCGCGCTGTTCGGTCTGCGACGGCAGGCTGGCGAGGCTCTCCAGAGAAAAGGTTGGGGGCAGCGTCCCCCCCTCCGTACAGCACCGCCATCGTCTGTTCTACCGATGCACGAAGTGCGGCCGCTACTACTGGCGCGGCGGCCACTGGAAAAAGTTAAGGTGGCTCGAGCGGGTCCTAGGATAGATTCTCATGCCACTTTCAATCCAGGAAGGCAGGACTGCGGTCCAACTCGCCCGGGGAGCGGTCGAAGCACATCTGACCAGGGGCAGACCTCCGGCCGGGGACTGGCCCCCTGGACTATTCTCTGAGCTCAGGGGTGTCTTCGTGACCCTGAACGTCGCGGGCGGGGGCAGGGACCGACTCCGGGGGTGCATAGGGTTCCCCTTCCCAGTCAAGCGGCTCGGCGACGCGATTCAGGAGGCGGCCCTCGCGGCTGCCACCGAGGACCCAAGGTTCCCCCCGGTCAGCCTGGATGAGCTTGACTCAGTCAAGATCGAGGTGAGCGTCCTCACCCCGCCCGAGGACGCAGAGGGCCCAAGGCAGAGCCTGCCCTCGAGGGTGCGCATCGGGGAGGACGGGCTGATTGTGTCCCGGGGGTACCTTAGCGGCCTCCTGCTCCCCCAGGTCGCCCCCGAATTCGGCATGGACCAGACCGAGTTCCTCTCCCAGACCTGCCTGAAGGCGGGCCTCCCATCGGACGCGTGGCTCAACGACAGCACGAATGTCCAGATTTTCCAGGCTGAAGTCTTTGCCGAGACCGGGCCCCGGGGGAAGGTCGTCAGAGTAAAGCACGGGGAGTTACCCCGTGCCTAGGGTCTACATCGGTTGTTTCGGCTCGGGGATGGGCCACGCGAGCCGGATGCTGGAGATAGCTGGGGCTTTGACCCCGAACGGCTCGGAAATTGAGTTCTCATCATCTGGAGAAGTGGCCGACCTCATCAGGAAGCGCGGATACCGGTGCAATAACCTACCCCTTGCCGATGTCCGCTACACGGAGACAGGAGAGTTCTCGCTGAGGGCGACCCTCGCAGCCTACCCTTCTATCATGGCCAGAACCTATCAACAGCTCGGCTTGGAGCTTTCCAGCATCGGAAAGTTCGGCGCGGACGTGGTCCTGAGTGACTCGGCGCTATCCACCGTACTCGCGTCGAAGTTCCTGGGCCTCCCGACTTTTACTGTGCTCAACCAGCTGAACTTGTCCAGTTCCCATGACCACGCAGGGATCCCTTCGCGACTCCTCTCAGTCGGAACCTCGGCCGGGATGGGGAAGCTTTGGGAATTCAGCGACGAAGTCCTGCTGCCTGACCTCCCTCCACCAAACACCCTGAGCGAGACGAGTCTCTGGGGTAGCAAGGTCGGGAAGGTGAGCTATATCGGGTTCCTTACGCCCTCCGGGGAGTCTCTTCCAGACGAGGTCGGCCGCGAGTTCTCTACCAGTCCGCTCCCAAAGATATTCTGGCAAGTTTCGGGACCTCCGAGTACGAGGGGGGTGTTCCTGAAGCAGGCGCTGGAGCTGGCCGAAGCCCTTTCGGACAGGTACGTCTTCCTGATTTCAGGAGGGGATCCACATTCGAGCTCGGTACCAGTCAGAGTCAAAGGAGGATGGTTCTACGGATGGTGCGAAATCGTTCAGCATTACTTCAAAGTGTGCGATGTGGTCATTTCCAGGGCAGGCCATGGGACATTGGGTCAGGCAATAACGCTGTTCAAACCTTCTCTCCTGATTCCCATACCAAACCAGTCAGAGCAGGAGGGAAATGCAGCCAAGGCGGTCAAGCTCGGGGTTTCGATCAGCCTCGCCCAGAGCGACCTCTCGGCGGAGGCCCTGAAGAAATCTCTGGAAGAGCTCCTTCGGGGGGGCTATCCAGACAGGGTTAGGAGGCTCGGCCAGTTCGCCGCAAAGTTCGACGCACGTCTAGAGATAATTGGAAGGGTCCTAAAAGCCTCCAGCCGATGACGCCCCGGGACCCTTGGGTTTTCACCAGGGCCTCGGAACTCTGAAAGGGTTGAACTCTTCGGCGAGTTCGACATACCTATAGTTTCATAGAAAGGTTTACCAATCAACGGAGCAACGAAGTTGTTTCGTTTGCACTACTTGAAGGCGGTTATTCTGGCAGCGGGTGAAGGCAAGCGCATGAAGCCGGTCAGCGAAGTAGTCGCAAAGGAAATGGTCCCAATACTGGGCAGACCGTTTCTGTACTTCGTGATCGCCAGGTTGGTGGAGGCTGGAATCAAGGACATAGTAATAGTTGCGACAACCAAGAAGATTCAGCTGATCCACAAACTGGAGCAATACGGGGACTTGGGGGTAAGACTAACTTACGCAACTCAGAGGGAGCCGCTAGGCCCCGCTCACGCGCTACTCCAGGCAAGGCCATTCCTTGACACAGATTACTTCCTCGTTCAATATGGTGACAATATTGCCGAAGGCAACGTTCCTCGAAAACTGATGGGCGAGCTGTCAAAGAACAGTAACGCAGATTCCATTGTGGCCCTTCGTGAAGTGGACGACACCTCGAGGTATGGGATCGTGCGCTTTTCTGGCAAGAGAATCGTGGAAATCGTGGAGAAGCCCAAGATCGGAAGTGAACCCAGTAGGCTTGCGGCGATGGGGATGTACATACTCAAGACAAAGAAGTTCTTTGAATCGGTCGAAGGGGTAGTCTTCGAGTATGGGAAGGAGCAGTTTCCCCCCGAGTACATCATCCAAGCGGGGGGTAACGTGGTGGGTTGGAAATTCAAAGGCGCGTGGGTCGACATGGGTAAACCAGAAGACATGCTTAGAGCCTCCATCCTGCTCAACGCCGGTCGGATAAAATGCATCGTTCTCATCCAAGACCGAGACTCAAACCTGTCGCGGTCGTTGCGCAATCCGACGGGCGCCCGAACCAATTTGTGGGAACCATCCCAGGCAATTGTGACTGGTGCCAAGAAATCCAATCAGAGAATGATTCTGTTTGTTGTCAGGGAAGGAGATTCTGGGTCAAGAGTCCGCGTCAAGCTGGCTATGAGTGGGAACTTGGGGGGGCTTCCTTCGGACAAGGAAATCAATGAGGCAGAGACACTCGACCAGCTTTACCTCCTGCTATCGAAACACTTCCCGCACAGCGGAGTTCTCGTAATAGGCGGCGACTACCGAAGAGATCTTCTCCCGGCGGCAGAACTCGGAATGCATGTCTTGCTTGCTAGCAAGCCGGAGGACCTGGCACCGATAGGCATGCTCCCATAGACAACCCCACGCAAAGTGGAGCTTAGCCCGCCCAACTTCATTCGACGCTTACAGCCACATAGATGATCGCCAAAAAACCCCTGAAGCACCTACCGTAAGCGCAAGAGAAAAGACGGCTAGGACCGTCGAAGCCGCACTCGCTGTAGGCCTCCAATGACATTGCTCACGTCCCCTCTAGTTCCCTCGACCCTCCACCTTCCTGTCCCGCCTGTGGCCCCATCCGTCAATCCATGACTCCCTCGTCTCGCCTTCAACCCCAGGCCATCAAACACCCTGTCGAACTCCAACTCAGGTAGCAGGAAGAGAGGAGCTTCGACCAGCCCGAGAAGTAGCCTTGGTACCTTACTGCACCCCGCGTGGAAACCCCCGAAGACCGCCCCCTCCTTACTTCGGGCCAGTTGCTCTATTTCTTTGACACCCCCTTCAAGGACCTCCAAGGAGAGTTTGGATTGGTCGGTCCTGTTCGAAAGCTCTGAGTACAGGCGCGCCACATCTCGGACTCCCCCGTCGTCCGTCTTGGAGTGCACTAGGCTGACACGATACCCCGCCAGCACCGCCATCCACGCCGTCACTGAGCTGTGCTTCCCTCCCGACACCAGGCAAACGGCCTCCTCGGAGCCCGTCGGAACTCCCCCGGGCCCCTCGGCTATCTGTACGCCAACCGCCCCATGAGAACCGTCAAACGCAGCCCTGAACCTAACACGGGGGCTCTGGTCGTCCGTCCTGGTCCCGTCCACGACGCCGATCACGGCAGAAGTCACCCCACCCATGACGTCTGAAGTCACTGCGTAGCCTGTCGCCTCCGCGAGCACGATGAACTTGTCTCCCCTTCTGAGGTATCTCCTCGCCAGAGTCTTGGCAGCCTCTCCGAGCGCCTCGTAGGAGCGGGCGGGAAACCCCACGGCCACCCAGCTGACGCCAGGCATATGCCTGAACAGGGTAGCGACCGATGTGGGCTCCGCGCCATCTACCAAGAGCGACCCTCCGACACGATGCACGTCCGCCTTCATCCCTTCCTCGTCCAGCACCCTCCGTATCGAGGAATCCAGGTCCCTGACCTTGCCCAGCCCAGTCCATCGGATTATTGCCGTCCCCTTCAAAATCTCCTCGACTTCCTTGGCATCCCACTCCTCTCGTTTCTTTAACTCTTGAGTCACGCATCATCCTTTTAGCGGAAGGGGGCCGAGCCTCGATACGTGAAATCGTCCCCTTTCGAGCTTACTAACGCGGCAGACATTCTGTCTGGGAAGTCCGGCGCCCATGTCGAGGTCAGGGGGTGGGTCGCTAGGAAGCACACTGTTGGCGGACTCGTGTTCGCCCTGCTACGAGACGGGTCGGGCTATGTCCAGGTCTCCGCAAAGAAACGCCCTGACGAGCCGGGGGCCTTCGAAGGCGCAAAGGAGTCCAGCAGGGAATCGGCGGTCGTGGTCAGGGGCGAAGTGAAGGACGACAAGCGTGCCCCCGGGGGGAAAGAGGTCGCCGCAGAGGAGTTCGTCGTGGTGGCGAAGGCTGAAAGCTGGCCCATTACGAAGACTGCAGCCAAGTCCGCCTCCTACCTCTTCGACAAGAGGCACCTTAGCATCAGGGGACCCAAGGCCATAGCGGCCATGAGGATCAGGGGCGAAGTCATAGGCGCCGCGTTCGACTACTTCCGGGACAACCGGTTCCAGCTCATCAGCGCCCCAACCTTCGTCCTGGCCGCGGTTGAGGGCGGGTCCACCCTTTTCTCTGTCGACTACTTCGGGAAGAAGGCCAACCTCAGCCAGAGCGCCCAGTTCTACGAGGAGGCCGCTCTCCCCGCTCTCCAGAAGGTCTGGATCTTCCAGCCCGCCTTCCGTGCAGAGAAGTCCAAGACGTCAAAGCACCTGACCGAGTTCTGGATGATCGAGGCAGAGCAGGCCTTCGCAGACCAGGCGGAGAACATGAGGGTCCAAGAGGGCCTCCTATCCATGATGGTGTCCCGGGTCCTCGAGAGGCGGCAGGCCGAGCTGAAGACCCTCGGGCGGACTCTCAAGCAGCCCCTTCAGCCCTTCCCGCGGATTTCCTACGATGAAGCACGAGAGGTGGCCGAGAAGAAGGGGTTCCCCTTCGAGTGGGGGGACGACCTCCCGACCGAGGCTGAGAGGGCCATCAGCCTGACCCAGGAATCACCTTTCTTCATCACTGACTATCCGCTTTCCGCGAGGAGTTTCTACCACATGACCTACGCTGACAGGCCGAAGGTGACGAAGTCCGCGGACCTGATCGCTCCCGAGGGGGTAGGAGAGCTCGCGACCGGCGGTCAGAGGATACACGACCACGTGGAGCTCATGGACCGGATAGCGAGCCAGGACCTCCCGGTCGAGTCCTTCGCCTGGTACCTCGAGCTGAGGAAGTTCGGCATGCCTCCACACTCGGGTTTCGGTATCGGTGTGGAGAGGACAACCCGGTGGATCGCCGGGCTCAAACACATCCGGTCGGCGAGCCTCTTCCCCCGGACACTTTCACGTATCTCTCCCTAGGTGATGCTTAATTAGTGGAGAAGGAGGTTCGAAAATTATTGTCTGAAACTGAAACAGACCCGGAGCTTGAGCTGGACACTCTCCCAGGGGTAGGCCCTGCGACCAAGCAGAAGCTCCGCGACGCTGGAATCTACACAATCCTCGACCTGGCGACGGCGGGCCCCTCGGACATCGCGGACGCAGTCGACATCGACACATCCAAGGCGGTCGAGCTCAACAACAAGGCGAGGAAGAAGCTCGTCGAGATGAAGAGACTCGAGCCTGACTTCATGAACGCCGCAGACCTGCTTGTCAAGAGGTTGGCCATCGACAGGATATCTACGGGTTCGAAGAACCTGGACGACCTTCTCGGGGGCGGCATAGAGACTTGGGCGATGACCGAGTTCTACGGCGAATTCGGCTCGGGAAAGAGCCAGATATGCCACACCCTCTGCGTGATGGTCCAGGGGACCAAGGAGCAGGGAGGGCTGGGCGCAGGCGCGGTGTACATCGACACGGAGGGGACCTTCCGCCCCGAGAGAATCGCGCAGATCGCCGAGGCCCGAGACCTGGACTCGGACAAGATCCTCTCGCGCATAACGGTCGCAAGGGCCTACAACAGCGCCCACCAGGAGCTGATAGTGAAGGACCTCGGCAAGGTGATCGAGCCGAACAAGGTGAAGCTAGTCATCCTGGACAGCGCAGTCGCGCACTACAGGGCCGAGTTCCTGGGGAGAGGCACCCTGGCGGAGAGGCAGCAGAGGCTGAACCGTTTCATGCACCAGCTCCTGCGCACCGCTGAAGTGTACAACATAGCCGTGGTCGTGACGAACCAGGTCCAGGCCGCGCCTGACAGCTTCTTCGGGGACCCGACAAGGCCCACCGGAGGGCACGTCGTGGCCCACACCAGCACCTACAGGATCTACCTGAGGAAGGCAGCCAAGAACCGGATCGCGAGGATGGTGGACAGCCCCTACCACCCGGAAAGGGACATTGTCTTCTGTCTCGACGAGAAGGGCGTCGACGACCCGGCAGAAGAGACAATAAGAAAGAAGTAAGAAATAAGGCCGAACGGCTAAATAGGCTAAATTGTTCGCCCTTCGGAGTCTCACTTGAAGCGTTCTCAGGCTCTGGCCATCTCCGTGGTTGCCCTGTTCGTCCTTGCGGCCGTCCCCTTTCAGCAAACCCAGGCGGCGGGCGCCTATTCTGAGAAGCTCCAGGTCTTCGTAGCCGGGTCGAGCGCCTTCTGGTACTTCACATTCAACGGGATAAACGGTTCGAGCAAGCTCGCGGCCTTCGAGTCTTCCCCCGGGCTTGGCTGGTACAACATCACTGCAATCAGGACGACGACTTGGAAATCCGACTTCCAGGTCTTCGGCCCCCAGGGCTACAACCTGATCCCAGTACCCTACATTCCGGCTGAAGGGCTCTTCCTGACCCTGGGCTCCGATTCCTACTCCGATGCGCTCTCTGCCGCCCGCGCCCTCAACTCCTACATGGTGACGGCCTTCATTTCGTATTCGAACGGGACGGGCACCTTCACGTTCTACAGCCCCCTCTCCTTCAACGACGTTGTGCCGGGGACGCTTCTCAAGCTCATCCCCTCCTCCGCCGGTGGGTTCGCCCCGCTGGTTACGCCCTCGGCTATCCAGAGTTCGCTCTCTCCTCTGGTGGTTGTCGAAGGAACGAAGTCAACCTCTGGGTTCGACCACAGCATTGTGGTGGGTTCGATCACTGCGACTGCCCTCGACGCTCAGAACAAGCCCGCCGTCCTCGGGTACTTCGGGACGTCTCCGGCGTTCATCACCGCTTCGAGCCTTAGCGCGTCCTCGACCATCCAAGCGAGGGTTCTGGACGGCCAGTTGACTTCCAAAGACAAGGCGACGGTGACCAACGACCCTACCCACTTTACCGCGTCGTACTCCCTTGCCCTGGGCCAAGGCCAGAAGGTTCACTCCCTGAACGCTACCATGCTCCAGCATCCCCTCGGACTGATCGCCACCAGGCTGGTCGACGCGGGAGTCCTGAACCACCTTGACAACGATTCGATCTCGGTATCTCTGCTTAACCTGTCCAACTCCACTCAGGTGACCCACGTCTCGGGCACAGACAACTGGTGGGACCCGACGATGTTCAAGCTGGTCCGGCACACCAACTCGACCCTTTCCCAATCGACCCTCCCGCCGGGAGGAAGGTACACCCTGACCTACGTGCTGCAGTACATCGGGAGCTCCACAGAGGCGATAACGATCCCGCCAGCCACTGTCAAGTACTCCTACGCCGACGGTCCCTCGACATTCAACGCAACCGCCAGGACCAACCCCGTGGTCCTGTCTCTGGGGGCGTCGCACGCTGACGTCTTCGCCTACGTCATTCCGACCGGGGGCTACGGCAAGTCGGTGGGGAGCACCCAGGGCGCCAGGATCATCATGAGGAACGTCGGGACTCAGACAGCCAGCTCGGTCACCGTGGCCGGCAAGTCCCTCGGCAGCATCCCCCAGGGCAGCACGGCCTCTCTGAACGTCTCTCTTTCAGCCGAGAGTCTCCTGGGGAGCAACCTCACGAAGTCCTACTCGGTGTCCTACACAGACCTGGAGGGGGGGAGCTTGACCGCCACGACGAATGCCCTTCCGGTCGTCCTTTCCCACTCTGCCATGCAGGTGGGCTACGCGCAGCTCGTCCTCAGCTCCGCGCTGTCACCCCTCAAGGCCGGGGGAACCAACCTGACACTGACCCTGGCCACCTCGAACATCGGCCCCTCCAACGTCACCTCGTTCCTGGCAAACGAAGCCCTGCCAGCCGGGATTGGATGTGAGTCGGTCAGCGGCACTGGGGCAACCTGTTCGTCCGGGGTCCTCAAGCTCACCTACGCGTCAATCAAGGGAGGCACGACCATGCGCGCCTACCTCAAGTTCAACGTCACCTCGCCGCTCAACTACTTCTTCGCCCCGGCCGACTTCGGAGGCCTGAGCGCAGGGCTCAGCCTGACCGGCCGTTCGACCGCGCTGGCTGCGCCGACCGGTTTCGTGATCTCGAAAGCATTCGCCCCTTCCAAGCTCTTCGGCGGCATGGCTTCGAAAGTTGGGCTCCAGGGATTCAATAACGGTCCCTTCAACATCTACAACACCAGCATCACTTCGGCCGTGGACAGTTTCGACCAGCTCTCGGCCTCGGCCATCCCTTCCACTTCGGCCCAGGTCCTCTCGCCCGGAGCGAACGTCAGCGCGTCCTACAGCGTGACCGCGCTGTCGAGCGTCTCGGGAGACCGGACTGCCACCCCAGTCTACTCCAGCGTCTTCTTCGGCGGCAGGCCCTTCACCCTCAAAGGGCTCGGCCCAGTCGTGTCTGTTTACGCTCCCCTGAGCGCGACCATAACCACCTCCCCCACAACTCCGACCGAGGGGAAGAACTTCACAATCAGCATCGGCATCAACAACCCCTCAGGGGTGGACGTCTCTCAAGTGCTCTTCACCCTCCCTGTCCCGTCCGGGCTGGGGCTCTCGCTGCTCAAGAACGCCCAGCTCTCGGGAGGAGTCCTCACGGTCAGCGCCAGCCAGCTGAGCGCCCACGGGGTCTACAACGCATCGATGTCGGCGGTTGCCAGCTCGGGGATCACTATCCCATTCGACAAGGCGAAGTTGAGCTTCGCCTACGGCGGTGTCACCGTCAGTGGCAAGACCCCTCCGAACGGGATAGCCATCGGCGAGAACGTGACGACCAGGTACCTGCTCCCGTCCGCGCTGGTCTTCCTCGCGCTTCTTGCTACGGCGTACTACATTCGAAAGAAGTCTGCGTCTACCGTTCGAGCTTCCCAGAAGTAAAATCTTCAAAGGCAGCCTTGGCCGCCGGGTAGGGCATCTGGACGGGCGGGTGCTTGAAGCAATAGGCTGACAGGCTGATGAGCTGGCCCCCGACCCCTCTGTCCAGTGCGACCTTCGCTCCCCTGATGGCGTCGACCATCACCCCTCCGCTGTCGTAGGCGTCGACCACGTGAAGCTTGACGTCCATCTTGACGACAGTCCCGCCGAAGTACTTCCCCTTCAGCCAGATGTAGCAGACTTTGTCGTTGTTCAGGAAGGGAACGTAGTCGCTGGGGCCAATCCTCGTGGGGACCTCGTAGGGTGACATTGCCCTAACTGCGCTCGTCTTGCTCTCGCGCTTGTCCTTCAGCCTGCTCTCCTCGAGCATGTTCAGGAAGTCGGTGTCTCCGCCGATGTTCAGCTGGTAGGTCTCGTCCACCTTGACTCCCCTATCTATCGCCATCTTCACTAGGGTCTTGTGAAGCACCGTCGCCCCGATTTGGCTCATCACGTCGTCCCCGGCCACCGGGAGCTTCGCCCTCGCGAACCTCTCAGCCCAGGCTGGGTCCGAGGCGATGAAGACAGGAATCGCGTTGATGAAAGCGACCCCAGCTTCGAGGGCGGCTTCCGCGTAGCTGTGGGATGCGGCCGTGCTCCCCACTGGCAGGTAGTTCACGAGGACCTCGGCGCCGCTCCGCTTCAGCTCCTCGACGACGTCGTCCTCCTTGCTCTCTGCGACCGGCACCACGTCCTTCAGGAACTTGCCGATTCCGTCCATGACCGGCCCCTTCTTCACCACGACCCCAAGCTTGGGCACGTCTGTGATCTTCTCGGTGTTGTTGGGGGGCTGGAATATGGCCTGCGAGAGGTCCTTCCCGACCTTCCTGGAGGACACGTCGAAGGCCGCGACGAACTCGATGTGCTCCGGCGTGTACCCACCGACCTTCCAGTAGGTGAGCCCCTCTCCTTCCCCCTTCTGCGAATAGTACCGGACTCCCTGAATGATCGCCGAGGCGCAATTGCCTACTCCCGCAATGGCGACCTTGATCTTGGGCAAGCGCGAATGAAGCGGCGTCTGAAATCTGTATAAAACAGTTTGGAGATCTCGAGGGCAGTTGAGGGCCACTTCTAGGACCTGCGGAACGCTAATAATCGAACTTTCAGGGATGGTGAGTGTGGACGAGCATTCCGCCGGAGCGGTCGTCTTCAGGGACGGTGCTGACGGGCGGCGGTATCTCCTGCTCCAGAACGGAGGCCGCTGGGACTTTCCGAAGGGCAATAGGGAGGAGGGAGAGGGGGAGCTCCAGACCGTCCTCAGGGAGGTCGCCGAAGAGACAGGGCTCACGGACGTCTCCGTGATCCCTGGGTTCAGGAAGGTTATCGAGTACTTCTACAGGAGGGGGGGCAAGGACGTCCACAAGCAGGTAATCTATCTCCTGGCCAGCACGAACAGCGAGAACATCAAGATCTCCTTCGAGCACCAGGGCTTCGCCTGGTTCTCATTCTCCGACGCGATCAAGCGCGCGTCCTACGACAACTCGAAGATGACCCTGAAGGAGGCCGACGGGTTCCTAAGGGGAAAGGGCCCGGACGGCGCTGCAGATCAGTACTGAACGAGAGGGTGGGGCTGCGACAGCCGTACGACCTTGATGTAGTGGAACCCCGGTTCGTCTGTCCTCTTTACGAAGGTGGTCTCGGTTATTTTGTCGTAGGAGTACCTCAGGAACCCCGAGGGCTCCGCATCAGAGTGCGTGTAGAAGAAGATGGAAGCTTCCTCATAGTCGTCTATGCGGGCGAAGGTCCCCAGGACCCACCCCGGCCCTTCCTTGTAGGCAAAGAGCGGAAGCGGCGGTTCCTCGAAGAGGGTCTTGTAGGCTCCCACTTTCACGAGGCTCGGTATGTTCTCCACCTCAACCGACATGAACTTGTCGCTAAACTCCTTCTTCGGGTCGAGCATCTCCGGCATCTTCTGGACTCGGATGACAGGGGCATAGAGGTAGGACGCGTTGCTGGCCGAGTTCACGAGCTGCACTTCCTCACCGTCTCCCGTCGTCCTGTAGGCAAGGAACTCGTCCACGTTGGGCGAGTCGAAGTAGTAGAATATCGGGGTCCCCATGAACAGGTCGGCTTGGGCCGCAATCCTCGTGGCCTTTCCTGCCTTGAACGCGAACAGCGGAAACGGCGCCCTTTCCAGCGCGCACGATAGTCGCCCGAGTTCAACCAGGGACTCGAGCCCGACGTAGCAGGCGCCTCCTATCCTCTGCTCATTCTTCTTGGGCAAGCGAACCGTGTCCTTCGAATGCCCGTTATAAGCATGAACGACCTGAAACGGGTCTCAGCCTAAATGGCCGGGCCTGAGGTCTCTGGGCGTGGAAGACTGGAGGCAGGAGACGGCGGACGACCTCAGGGACGCGGAACTGAGGATCGAGGGGGTCATCCCTGGAATCCGCGGCGAGCCCGACACCGGCCAGCTCCGGTCTGTTTGGAGGGCGTACTTGGACGTGGAGAAGAGCATCGCGTTCATCCGGGTCGACTTGGACGAGGAGAACCCGGGGCGCTTCATCTCCCAGAAGCAGTACTCGGTCCCGGACGAGCGCCAGGCGCTTCAGTTCTCCCTGAAGAGCCTAAGGAAGGGCTCACAGAGCTTCGCCCTGGGCGACTTCCGCCAGGCCCTTAAGGAACTTCGAGAATCCAGGAACTACCTTAGGGTGCTGTTGAAAGAGAAACGGCGTTTAAAGACGAGGACTGCGAAGGGGAAACATGCCTAGGCTTCTGATTCTTCCTTCTTCTTCTTGGCGCGTGGCTTCTTGGCTGCGCCCTTCTTCGGCTTCTGCGCCTCTTCCTTCTTCTCGCCCTCGGGTGCTTCCTCCTTCGCCTCCTCTGGGGCGGGGGCTTCGGGCGCCTCCGGCTTGGCCTCCTCCTTCTCTTCCAGTTCTATCTCTTGGACGGTGAGCTCCTTGCCAGCGACGAATACCCTGTAGTTCTTCCGGATCCCGTTCATGTACATGAACCTCTTGATGTAGGTCTTGACGTCCCTGGGCTTGACCCCTGCCCTCAGGCTCCCGTCGTCGATCTCAATCGAATCTCCAGACACCGAGGGGGCGGTCCCGACCCTGGGCTCGAGGAACGTTGCGAGTTCCTGACCCTTCTCCTTCATGGTGCCCAAGGATATTTTCAACTTAACCCACCCACTTGCCCGATTGGTTATAACGGTTTTCGCTATCCGCCGTACCTTCGCGTCCTCGTCTGATAGGTGCGGATGGCCCGCATCAGGTCAATCTTCCGAAACGCCGGCCAGAAGACGTCCATGAAGACCAGCTCGGAGTACGCCCCCTGCCAGAGCATGAACCCGCTCATCCTTTCCTCCCCGGAGGTCCTGATGATGAGGTCGGGCTCCTGGTTCGGCAGGTAGGACGTGTACAGCCTCTTGCCTACGGTGTCCTCGGTGATGTCCTCGGGCCTCAACTTCCCGTTCTTCACGTCCTGGGCCACCGACTTCACCATGTCTGTGATCTCCGCCCTCCCGCCGTAGGCGACCGCGATGTTGAGGTAGTGGTCTCCGAACCCCTCGGTCTTGCGCTCGATGGCTTCCAGCAAGGCCCTGATTGAGTCGGGGAGCAGCTCCAGCTGGCCTATGGCCCTGACCTTCACCCTGTACCTTGTGATGCGCTCGTCGTTGAGGAGCCTGGCGAGCCTCGCTTCGATCAGTGAAAAGAGGTCCATCAGCTCCTCCGTCGACCTGTCCAGGTTCTCAGTGGACAGCACGTAGAGGGTCACGGTCCTGATCCTCAGCTCGTGGCACCAGTCCAGGAGCTCCTCGGCCCTGTCCGCTCCTTCCTTGTGTCCCGCTCCCTGGGTCAGCCCCTGGCTTGCGGCCCATCTCCTGTTTCCGTCAAGGATTATCCCGATGTGGGACGGCACCCCTTCCGACTCGACCTGGGACCGGAGCCTCCCCTCGTAGATTTTGTAAACGCCGAGCATCTTCAGGGCCGAATCGAGCATGGACTACTCCTTTTCTGGCGCGCCCTTGGTCCTGACCCGAGGGTAGACTGTGATCGTTATGGTGAATATCGCGGCCAGGCCGATGAGGACAAAAGCGATCAGGGAATATGCCGACCCCGTCGTCCCTCCTATGAGGAAGGACGAGAACACCCTCACGGGGATGTAGAGGACCGCGAGCTCGACGAGCACATACCCGTCCCGCCTCCACCTCGGGCTGTCTCTGGCAACGTGAGACAGGAGGGCCCCCGCGGAGTAGATCGCGATGCCGGCCCAGATCAGCAATAGGCTCCCCTGGATCAGGTACCCCCCCAGGGTTGCCCCGTAGGTGAAAAGGAGGGAGGGGTCGCTGGCTACTGCGCTCGCGTCCTTCGGATCGTTGGCGAGCATGCTCCCGTATCCAGTGAACAGTCCCGCCAGCACGATGATCGCGCCGCTCACCATTGCGAACAACCGGATGTACCCTGTGGGTCCCCTCTGGACGAGGCCTGCGACCGTCCTGTCGACATTGAATCCCCGGATGAGGAAGGCGCCCCCCACGATCAGGAGCGTCGCCAGCTCGGCTTCAAAGACCTGGTGCGCGATTATCAGAATCCCAGCGAGTATGAGGATGATTCCCGGGACTCCCAGCGACCACCTCGAATAGCGCGTGTCGAAGACGAGCATCCTGAGATACCTCCCCAGGACCTGGTAGGTCTCCTCCACGGTCTGGCTGTGCTTTACCGCGACCCTCTGAACCGAAACGATGGGCTTCAGGCTCTGGATGATGGGTATGACCTGCTCGTCCTCCCCCCCGTCGGACACAAGCACGACGCCACTGTAGTCGGCAGCCCTCACCACAAGTCGTATCTCCTTGCCGACGCGCTTGTCCGCATCGAATCCCCCGTTCGCGTCCCCGCAGACTATCGCCACTTCGCACAGAGAACCCTTGCCCACTAGCTCGTCGTACTTCCTGACCGACGCGAAGATGGCGTTGGCGTCGGCCTCTTCGGGGTCGGCCAGTGCCAGCTTTGTCGCCGCCGCGAGGACCGCCTCCCTGCCCACAACCGGGGTTTCGACCTTCGCCTTCACCCCTAGGTCGTCGTCTCGGTCCACGCAGAGGATCAAGTATCTATCAGGATTGCCTGCGATACTCATCGAGTCTCAAACGACCAAGATGATACTTAAGTCTAGACCCAAATGGATTCGTTTCTCGTCTGATGGAGATAGCCTTAAGCCGCGTATCGAGTTCCCGCCTAGGCGTTGTAGGTTGGAGATACAGCGCCCCTGGTTGAAGTCACAGCCCCCAGAAGTCTACTCCGAGGAGCCGCCCCCGTCGAAGCCGGTCCACTCCCTCCTTTCCGATTCTGCGAAGCGGTCCCCCAACAGGACCTCTGTACATTATCAAGGGAGGAGCTTTTCCTATTCCCAGGTGGACGACCTCTCGTCGAGGTTCGCGACCGCATTGGCCTCCCTGGGGGTCAAGAGTGGAGACCGGGTCGCACTCTTCCTCCCCAACATCCCCCAGTTCGTGATATCCTACTTCGGAATCCTGAAGGCAGGAGCCATCGCAGTCCCCTGCAACCCGCTCTACAAGGAACTTGAACTTGAGCACCAGCTCCTCGACTCCGGCGCCGAGGTCATCGTCGCTGCCAACGACATCGTGAAGGGGAACGACCTGTTCAGGAGCCTGGAGCTGTCTCGGCCGCGCCTCAAACTCAGACATGTCATCGCGACCAGCGTGACCGACTACCTTCCACCCCTGAAGAGGAGGCTCGCCTTCGTAGCGGGGGTAAAGAACGTCCGGCGCGACAACACGCTTGATTTCGTCACCCTGGTGAAGTCCAGCACGCCCATGGCCGAGCCTGCCCGGGTAGACCCCAAGGCCGACCTTGCCCAGCTGCAGTACACCGGAGGGACGACCGGGGTCTCCAAGGGGGCGATGCTCACCCACTACAACCTCTACTCGAATGCGATCTACATGGCCAGATACCTTCCGATGCGAGAGACGGACGTGTCCCTGGCCGTCCTCCCGCTCTACCACATCTACGGCCTGAGCGTCTGCATGAACGCCCCACTTTCGGTCGGAGGGGAGACGGTCCTCCTGCCTAGCTTCCACGTCGAAGAAGTGATGAAGATCATCCAGAAGAGGAAGGTGACGCTCTTCAGCGCGGTCCCCACAATGTACATGGCGATAAACAACAACCCGAAGTCCAGGAACTTCGACCTGAGGTCCGTGAGAGCCTGCGTGTCAGGAGGCGCAGCGCTTCCGGGAGCAGTGAGGAAGAACTTCAACGAGCTTACCGGCGGGAACCTCGTCGAGGGGTACGGCCTCTCCGAAACGAGCCCGGTCACCCACTGCAACCCAGTCAGCGGGGGAGTCGTCAAGGACGGATCCATCGGAGTCCCCTTCCCGGAGACGGACGCGGCCATAGTGGACATAGACGACGCCGGCAAGTTCCTTCCCCAGGGCTCAATCGGGGAAGTCGTCATCAAGGGACCCCAGGTAATGAAGGGCTACTGGAACCAGGGCGCCGAGACCACCGCAGCTTTCCGAGGGGGTTGGTTCCTAACCGGGGACATCGGCCGCATGGACGAGGATGGCTACTTCTACATCGTAGACAGGAAGAAGGACATGATCAACGTCGGCGGCTTCAAGGTCTACCCCAGGGACGTGGAAGAGGTACTCTTCTCGCACCCCGCAATCCGGGAGGCGTCAGTCATCGGGATGCCCGACAGCTTCAGTGGCGAAGGGGTCAAGGCCTTCGTCGTCCTGAAGGACCCGGCTGCGAAGCTCACGGAGGCGGAGGTGATTGCCTACTGCTCAGAGAAGCTCGCGAAGTTCAAGGTCCCGAAGAAGGTGGAGTTCGTCAAAGAGCTCCCCAAGACCCTCATCGGCAAGGTCCTCCGCCGAAAGCTCAGGGAGCCTCCGCCTCAATAATCATCGAGACTGCGTTCCCCCCGCCGAGGCAGAGGGTGGCCAGGCCCGTCGACTTCTTCTCTCTCTTCAGGGAGTAGATCAGAGTGGTCAGAACCCGGGCTCCGCTGCATCCGATCGGATGTCCGAGGGCAACCGCCCCGCCGTTAATGTTGAACTTCTCTTCAGGCACCCCCAGCTCACGCCTCACGGCTATGGACGCGGTGGAGTAGGCCTCGTTGTGCTCGAACAGGTCAATGTCCTCCATGGTCACCTTCGCTTTCTTCATCAGGGCCCTGGTCGTGGGAATGGGAGCCTCCATCACCCGGGCTGGCTCCAAGCCGCCTGTTCCGTAGGCAACGATTCTTGCGAGCGGTCTGACCCCCAGCCTCTCCGCCGCCTTCTCCGAGGCCACCACCAGCGCAGAAGCTCCGTCGCTGAGCTGAGATGAATTCCCTGCGGTAAGGATCCCTCCGGCCTTGAACACCGGCTTCAGCCTGGCTAGGGTCTCCATGGTCGTGTCCTCCCTGATGCATTCGTCCTTCAGGAATTCTTTCACCTCGCCGTCCTCCCTCTCCACATCGATCTTCACAATCTCCTTGTCGAAGAGCCCCGACCTCGACGCCTTGGCCGCCTTCGTGTGGCTCGCATAGGCGAACTCGTCCGCCTCGGCCCTGGTTATCCCGTACTTCTTCGCAATGTGCTCCCCTGTCACTCCCATGTGGTAGTCGTGGTAGGCGTCCCAGAGCCCGTCGTGTATCATGGCGTCCAAGATCCTAGCGTCCCCGAACTTCACCCCCCAGCGCTCTCCTTTGACGAGGTGAGGCGCGTTGCTCATGCTCTCCATCCCCCCAGCCACTACTATCTCGCAGTCCCCCGCCTTCACCGACTGGGCGGCAAGCATCACCGCCTTCAGCCCCGAGCCGCAGACCTTGTCTATGCTGAGCGCACCGATGCCGAAGGGCACCCCCGCGAGTATCGCAGTCTGCCTTGCCGGGTTCTGGCCCAGTCCCGCAGAAATGACGTTCCCCATGATTACTTCGTCGACGCCCGAAGGGTCGACCTTCGCCCTGCGCAGAGCTTCCTTGACGGCCGCTGCACCGAGCTTGGGTGCGCTCACGCCCACCAGGCTCCTTCCGAATTTGCCGATGGCCGTCCTGCAGGCAGAGATGATTACCGGGTCTTCCATATGCCCACTGTTCGACTCCTGGCGATAATAAACGACTCGCACCCTACTAAAGCCGTATCCCTAAATAACCACAAAATGCGGGCCGAAATCGACGATGCAGAAGCTCAGCAAGATCTGGATGGACGGGAAGTTCGTCGACTGGGACGACGCGAAGGTCCATGTCCTCACCCACGGCCTCCACTACGGATACTCCGTCTTCGAGGGCATAAGGTGCTTCTCGACACCCAAGGGCCCCGCCATCTTCCGGCTCCCCGAACACCTGGAGCGATTCGCGAACAGTGCCAAGATCTACAGGATGGACCTGGGCTACTCCCAGGACGAGCTGAGCGAAGCCTGCATGGAACTTGTTCGACAGAACAAGAAGAACGAGTGCTACATCCGGCCCATCGCCTTCAGCAGCTACGGGGAGATGGGTCTAAGCCCTCTCAAGAGCAAGATATCTGTCTCAATAGGCTCCTGGGAATGGGGGCTCTACCTCGGAAAGGAAAGTCAGGATGGAGGTGTGAGGGCCCACGTGTCGAGCTGGGTCAGGGTCGATTCGAGGGCGTTGCCGGTCCAGGCAAAGTGCTCGGCAAACTACGCCAACTCCGCCCTGGCGAAGATGGAGGCGGTCGAGGCGGGCTACGACGAGGCGATAATGCTCAACAGCCACGGGGTCGTCGCCGAAGGGCCCGGAGAGAACATCTTCCGGGTCAAGGACGAGATACTTAGCACCCCGCCGGCAAGCTCAGGGATTCTGAGGGGAATCACCAGGGACACGGTCATCCAGTTCGCGAAAGACCTGGGGATAACATTCTATCGGAACGACTCGACCAAGGAGGAACTGTACACCTCAGACGAGGTCTTCTTCAGCGGGACGGCCGTGGGCATCGGCAAGGTCCGAGAGGTGGACGGGCGGACGATAGGGAACGGAATCTACCCGATAACAGACCGGCTTCGGAACCTCTACACCCGCGTGATACACGGCAAGGTGAAGAGGTATTCGAAGTGGCTGACCCCGGTCAAGGCCTGACTCCGCCGCGTTGCTAAACAGATTCTGCGCCCTGATTCGTGCCCTGGTCGCTGTTACTTTCGCTGGGACGTCTTCCGGCTGACTGGGACAAAGTGAACGTCGGAGATCAGGTAGCGCGGCGCCTTCCGGAACTCTGCCTTCACCTTCATTCCGATGAAGATGTCTTCCTCCTTTGCCCCGACCAGCCTCGAAAGAAGGAGGGAGTCGACACCGTCAAACTCGACCAGTGCCAGATTGAAGGGGGTCTCCTTCAGGAACTCCTCGCCTCCGAAGTAGCATGTGGTCCAGGAGTGGACTTTCCCTCGGAGGGGTAGCTTGAACCACTTCGTCTCATGGCCGCAGTTCATGCAGTGGCTCCGAGGCGTCGCGTACCTGTAGTGGCAGTTCGTACATTCGCTTCCCATGAGCTTCCCCTCGGCGAGCCCGAGGAAGAACTCCGAGTCCTGGGCATAGCTGTGGATGTAGTTGATGCTGTAGGGCGAAAGCACCACCAGGTCGGACGTCCCGGTCGGGTTCTTGTAAATGGCCGCGCCTGACTTCTTGACCTCCGCTATCACGTCCCTGAACCTCGCGAACTTCTTCGGCCCTGCCATGTCAGACCCTCTCCAGGATGCTCACCGTAACCGCGCTTCCTGTGCCAGCGTGCGAGTGAATCAGGCCCCGCTTCGCCCCCTTCACCTGCAGCCTGTCGTTTCCGAAGTGCTTTCCTATCGAGTTCTGGAGCTGCCAGAAAGCGAACACTCCCTGCATGATCCCCGTGGCCCCCACCGGGTGCCCGCAGGCGATGAGCCCCCCCGACGGGTTCACCGGGAGAGTTCCCTTGTGCGGGAGCTCGAACCCGTAGTCGACGTCCTTCAGGAACGGATGCCCTTGGCCGACGAAGTCGTAACCCTCCCCGTACCTGCAGAGCCCGATGTCTTCGTAGGTCTGTATCTCGGAGCTCGCATAGGCGTCGTGGAGCTCGACGAAGCTTATTTCTTCCAGCGGGTTTCGTATTCCCGCGTTCTTGTATGCCTCCAGGGCCGCGGTCCTCCCCGCCCGGAAGGAATGGACTCCGGGATACTTCAGGTCCGAGTAGTATTCCTCGGTCTCCCACGGGAAGAGGGGGACCTTCCCCTGGGGCCTATCGGACAACCGCATTGTGTCCGTGCCGCAGCCGACGCCCTTGATCAGCACCGGATGCTCGGTGTACTTGAAAGCAACGTCTTCCGAAGCCAGAATCATCACCGCGGCGCCGTCGCTCATCGTGCAGACGTCGGGCCTGTTCAACGGGTGGGATATCATCTCCCCGGCGAGGGCCGCCTTCATGGTGAGCTTCCCGGGGTATTGGGCATAGGGATTGCTTACGGCATTCACGTGGTTCTTGACGGAGACCATGGCCATCACCCTCTGCGCCTCCTCGGTCGCAGCCCGCTGTGCCTTCCTTTCGTCCTTGATCCCTGCGAACTTCTTCCTCCTCAGGAATTCGTAGATGTGGCGCTGGACCATTAGGGCGTAGTACCCCGTGTAGAAACCCCCCACCGGATAGTCGAAGTTGGTGTCAGATGCAAGCGCAATGAACTCGTTCCCCTTCCAGGTCTCCACGCTGGACATGGTCTCGAACCCTGCCACGAGGCACACTTCGTTCCTCCCGCTGGCTACGGCCTCCCAGCCGGCCTGGATTGCCTGGCCTCCCGTCGCCCCTCCCCACTCGATCCTCCTGGAATCCTTGGGGTTCAGACCGAGGAAGTCCTGGACCATAGAAGCTGCCTTCAGCTGCCTTGCGAAGTGGTCAGAGAAGTAGGAGATTCTGCTACTGTCGATGTCCGAGCGTTTCAGCTTCGGGACGTCGTCCATGGCGTAGTCGTAGGCCCTTTTGACCATCAGCCGGAAGTCCATCTCGGAGTGGGCCTTGGCGAACTTCGTGACCCCGCCGGAGACTGCGTAGACCTTCCTCTGGCCCGGCACGCCGACGACGGCGACTTGAGAGGTATTAATTTCCTTCCACTTACGCACTCAATCCCCGGGGCCCGAGGCTAGGGGTCGCGCAACCATTGAGGAATCGGAGCCTGAAGGGCCAGGTCTCCATCACTCGCGCTTCGAGCCGCTGGCGACCTTCCTTCCCCCGGCCCGCTGCCGTCCGAGCTCCACAAAGAAGTCCAGTGAAGCCGGGTCGGAGACCGAGTCCCTGTTCAGGACCTTGGTGGGGTCCTCTCCCATCAGGATCTTCTTGATGGGCACCTCCAGCTTCTTGCCATTGAGGGTCTTCGGCACCGAGGGGACCTCGACGACCCTGTCTGGGACGTACCTGGGAGAAATGTCGGCCCTAATCCTCGAGCGCACCCTCGTCTCCACTTCGGCGTCGAGCTTCCGCCCAGGGACCATGGAGATGAAGAGGATCATCTCACCTCCCTCCCCCGGCCCCTCCAGGTCAATGGCCATCGACTCTGCCACCTCGGGGATTGATTCCACGGCCCTGTAGATCTCGCTCGTCCCGATCCTCACCCCCAAACGCTTTATCGTCGCGTCCGAGCGGCCGTAGATGATGCAGGTGCCCCTCTTGGTAATCTCAATCCAGTCGCCGTGCCTCCAGACTCCTGGGAAGAGGCTGAAGTAGCTCTCTCTGTACCTGCTCCCGTCGGTGTCCCCCCACAGGTAGAGGGGCATGCTGGGGAGGGGTTCCGTCAGCACGAGCTCCCCAACCTGACCAAGGACGGACCTCCCCTCGTCATCGAAGGCCTCCACCTTCGCCCCAAGGCACCTGCATTGAATCTCCCCCGAGTGCACCGGAAGGATGGGACAACCCGCCACGAAGGGGGTGCAGACGTCAGTCCCCCCGCTGATGGACGCCAGCCACATGTCTTCCCTGACCCCCGAGTACACCCATTCGAAGGAGTCCGTGGATAGGGGAGACCCTGTGGAGCCGATCCCCCGGAGCCTCTTCAGGGCGTAGGAAGAGCCCGGGCTGAGGCCCGCCTTCGTGCATGCAGCAAAGTAGGCTGCGCTCGCGCCCATGAATGTCGTCTGGGTGTGGTCTGCCAGGTCCCAGAGGGCGTCGAGGTCGGGGTAGGAGGGGCTTCCGTTGTATAGGACCACCGACGACCCATGCAGAAGGCCCCCCATGATGTAGTTCCACATCATCCAGCCCGTCGTGGTGAACCAGAACAGCCGGTCGTTCGGCCTTATGTCGTTGTGCAGCGACAGCTGCTTCAGGAGCTCGAGCAGGATCCCCCCGTGCCCGTGGACGATCGGCTTCGGCATCCCAGTCGTCCCCGACGAATAGAGAATCCAGAGCGGATGGTCGAAGGGGAGGGACTCATACTCCGGCGCCTCCTTTCCTGCGACCGCATCCTCCCAGGGCACGGCGTCCTTCAGGGGAACGCCTTTTTCCCTGCCCCTGACATGGATCATCCGCTTCAAACCCGGGAGGGACCGCGTGACAGAGTCGACCGTCTCGGTCCTGTCGAACCACTTCCCCCCGTAGGCGTAGCCGTCGGCCGCGATCAGCACCTTCGGTTCGATTTGGCTGAACCTGTCAACCACGGCAGGCGCGCCGAAGTCGGGGGAACAGCAGGACCATATGGCGCCGACGCTGGCGCTCGCCAGGAAAGCGACGACGGCCTCGGGGGCATTGGGGAGGAACGCAGCAACCCTGTCCCCGACTCCGACCCCCATCTCTCTTAGGCTAGCGGCTAGGGAGCTCGTCTTCTTCTCGAGCTCCTGCCAGGTCATTGTCTTCTCGGCCCTTCTCTCCGTTTTCGAGACCAGGGCGACGTCCTCCCTCTTCCTCCCAAAGACGTGCTTCGCGAAGTTGAGCTCCGAGCCCTCGAACCATCGTGCTCCGGGCATCCGCTTCTCGCCGAGGACCGGGTAGTCCGCATCCGCCACGTCGAAGTACTTCCACACGGCCCCCCAGAAACCCTCCAGGTCCTGCACCGACCAACTCCAGAGGTCGTTGTAGCCGCTGAAGGAGTGACCCCGCTTGTCCAACCACTTCATGAAAGTCGCGAGGTTCGTCTTCCGGGCGACGGCCGGGTCCGGTTCCCACAAGAGCTTCCCTGCCGTCATTCTGGGCGAGCAGAGTCTTCCGTGGCTATAAGAGAAATTCGTCTTCCTGCCCGCTCGCCCAGACGGTTAGGTCACACTATCGGTCGGACGATGAAAATCGCCAGGTCCCAGATGAAGTGGCTCGCGAAGCTCGCCTGAAGTCCCCTCCCGTAGAAGTAGGTCACCCCCCAGACCAGGTCGGTCGCGAAGGTCGCCCCCACCCAGAGGGGGTTCAGGGTCACGACATGAATCGACGCGTCAAGAAGCGCCACCACAGGTGCCGCCCCAACTCCCATCCTCTTCTGGAGCCTCTCCTGGACGACACCGCGGAAGAACGACTCGAATCCGGCTGAGTCGAAGAGGAGGAGCCCCACCTGGAGGTACAGCGGGTTCGACGGGGAGGCGATCAGGGAATAGATGGACGTCTCCGAGGCCGAAGTCATGCCGAACGGATTGAGGGTGTCGACGGCGACCCCTCCTAGGAGGAAGACCAGGTAGAGGAGTGCGGCGCTCGCCAGCCCCACCGCCACCGCCGCGTATCGAAGCTGTGCCGGGGCCCGGAGACCGAGCGCGAGGGCCGCTGCGAGCATGCAGGTTGTCGAGACGAAGGTCATGACGACGAAGTATTCCCGCGGAAGCGCGAAGAGTGCCACCATGGACACCACGACCACCGCGGACCCCGCTGCGAGCCTCGAGATTGCGGCCAAGGTTCAATGGGTGCGCCATGTTCGTGATAAAGCCCTATGGTGCCCTGCTACATCCCAAAGGTCGAAGGGTGCTAACGTTAAGACCACCCTGCGAAAGACCATGGTTAGCAATGGACCCCAAGACCGCGTTCCTCTCCACGAGGCCCTGGTCCTTCACCATGACCTTCTCTTCGGTCACCATGGGGACGCTGCTGGCTGCCCTCGCGGGCCACTTCACCCCACTTCTCTACGTGCTCACCCTCGGTGGGATGGTCGCCTTCCATGCCGCGACCAACGTCCTGAACGACTTCTTCGACGTTAGGCACGGGGTCGACAGAGAGGGGACGGGCACGACGAAGTACAGGGTCCATCCGGCCGCGTTCGGACAGACGCCGCTGACGACGATCCTTGGTTTCTCCTTGGGTCTGTACGCGCTCACTTTGCTTGCGGGCCTCTATCTTGCCTCTGTCAGCAACCTTTCCATCCTAATGGTGCTCGGGGCCGGCATAGTCGGAAGCGTTTTCTACACTGCCGACCCGGTGGTCCTCAAGGCCCGGGCCCTCGGCGAGGTGACCGTCTTCGCCATGTGGGGGCTCCTCATTCCGCTGGGGTCATACGTGGTGCAGACCGGCGCCTACTCCTGGGCTCCAGTGCTGGCCGCCCTGCCGATCGGGATCCTGGTGGCCCTGGTGCTCTTGGCCAACAACATCCGCGACATCGCCTACGACGGGTCGATGAAGAATCGCACGCTCGCCGTAGTCCTCGGTGCGCCCACCGCAGCCAAGGTCTACGCCGCCCTCCTCGGGCTGACCTACCTGCTGGTGGTCGCGGGAATCGTCGCGCAGACTCTATCGGTCTGGTCGTTTGTGGTCTTCCTCACGGCCCCCGCGGCGCGCCGTCTCGTCAGGATGTTTGACGGCCCCATCCCGGACAACGCAGACCCTCGGACGGCGGCCCTGGCTTTTCAGTTCGCTCTCCTTTACATGGGGTCACTGCTGCTCTCTATCTTCCTCCAGGTCAAGCTCCCGATCTGAGCGCTTTGTTCGAGGCGGCCGAGACTCGGCTTACTCCCTAGTCTCTGGCTCGCGCCAGTTCGCCCATGGCGTACTCGACGTTCCCGATTGGCATGGCAATGGGGAGGGTCACACCTGCCTTCGCATAATCCTCCAGCCTCTCCGAAGCGTGGTCTCCGTTGCCTGTGATGGTTAGCGACTCGATCGCCTGGTCGGGGATCAGCCGCTTCGCCTCTGGGAGGTCCCCCCTCTTCCACGCTTCTTTCATTGGCTTCACTTGATCCTCGGTTACCCCGTAGGGAGCGAGGACCTCTGGACGCACGACCTCCGAAAGCTGGTAGAGGAAGAAGTAGTAGTCCCTGACCGCCTGTGTGGCCTTCCTCGGGTCGGGGTCAAGGGATGTCAGCATGTACGAGGCCCTCTCCACTGACTTGCCTCTCTTGGCCTCCCCCCTCTTCACGTTTCCCACCATGCGCTCGGTCCCCCAGGCGCTGTTCAGGGCGGGAGAAAGTATGACGCCGTCCGCGACGGTCGCGGCGAATGCCTGGGTCTTGGGGGAGAGAGACGCGATGAAGATTGGGACCTCGCTCGCGACCTTGAACCCCAAGGTCAGGTTGTGCACCTGGAAGAATTCGCCCTCGAAATCGACCTTTTTCCCTTCCCAGACCATCTTCACCACCTGGACGTACTCCTTGATGCGACGCATAGGTTTGGTCTTCTCCACAGGAAAGATCTGATGGCCTATCAATGGAATCGTAGGGAAGCTTCCGAGGCCTATCCCCAGAGTAACCCTACCCCCAGAAAGCTCCGAGAGTGTGGCGAAGGTCGTCGCGGCAGTCACCGGGTGCCTAGTGAAAGTATTGATCACCCCTGAACCCAGCCGTAACCTGGTCGTAGCCGCAGCCATGGCCGAAAGGTAGGTGACCACGTCGCGCTGGAACAGGCTTTCGTGCATCCAGATCGAGTCGAATCCCAGCTTCTCGGCATTCGAGGCGAGAAGGGCCGCCTCTGCCATGCCCAATACCGGGTTGAAACCGAGGGCGATTCTCAAACCATGCGACTCGGTTCTGGACTTGCTTTAAGCGTTCGAGCGCTTTTTGACGCGAAGGAGCCCAAGGACCTCGCCCATGTCCTTCTCCTCCTCGAGCTTCCACAGCCGCCTGAGGGCATCCTTCGCCCGTGCCTTGCCAAGGTGCCCTCCGCAGAGGCCAAGGAACTTTGCCTCCACGTCCTCCTTGGACATCGGGTTCCTCGGATGTCCCCTCGGGACGTCGACCTGGGCCTTTGCCTCCTTCCCTCCCGCCTCCCTGACCCTGATCCTGTTGGGCATCCCCCTATCGGGGTACTTAGCCGTGAGCCCTGGGTCCTCGACGACCCTGATCTTCTCTAGGAAGGCGATGTTCGCAGGGTCTTTGAGGTTGCGCGCGGAGTAGGTCGAGTTGTCCACCTTCCCCCTGAGCAGCGCCATCCCCACGATGAACGGCAGGCTGTGGTCGGCGGTCTCCTTGGTTCCCGGGGCCCACTTCTCCCTGCCCTTCCCTAGGATGGTGTAGCCTGCCTCGTGTGTCTCCACCAGCACGGATTCCAGGCCCCGGACGTCCTTGACTTTCTTTCGGACCTCGAGGGCCGCCCAGATGGCTGACTGCGCGTGGTATTCCGCCGGCCAATACTTCACGTAGGTTTCGTTGACTCTGTAGCTCCCCCTTCTCCCCCCGAACGACTCGGTGTCGAGATCGAAGGGTCCCGACACCTGTTTGAAGAAACCCATCTCCCCTTCGAAGATGGGGGCAGGTCCGGTCATCCCCTCCCTCGCCAGGGTCGCCGCGAACACTCCGTTCCTTGCGGCGTTGGCGAACGAGGCCCCTTTCCACATGGAGAGCTCGCCCGCCCTCACCTGCCTCATGGCTATGTGGCCGTTGAGCGCGATGTTCACTGAATGGGTCGCCTCCTTCCTGCCGAGCCCCATCAGCTTCGCGGCTGCCAGGGACGACGAAACGAGCCCGTAGTTGACGTGGTCCCAGCCCCGGTGCCTGATGTCAGCCGCGTCGCAGAGCCTGCACTGGATTTCGTAGGCTGCCACGGCCGCTGCGATGAGGTCCTTCCCGGTCGAGCCTTCGGTCTCGGCCACTGCGAAGCACGGAGCCAGGTTGTCGCTCGGGTGCGCCGGCTCCTTCGAAAGGTAGGTGTCGTTGAAATCGAAGTAGCGAACCATCAGCCCGTTGACGAAGGTCGCCAGGTCGGGTGAGGTGCTGAAGGCGGTCCCCAGAATCGTTGACCCGCCGCCCCGGCTCAACCCCTCCACTGACCGTCTTGCGATCCTGACGGGCTCTTCGTAGAATGCTCCGATGGCACAGCCGAGCGCATCCACGATCCTCGTCTCCATCTCCTTGACCGTCCTTCCGTTCAGGCCGGAATACTTCGTCGAGAGCACGTACTGCGCCAGCCGGTCGGCTAACTCCACGCCCTGGCCGTCGCGTCGTCCCACTTTAGGAATTCTCGTCTCAGCATGAGAACCATTAAATCCCTCCCAAAATCGGAGCATCCGAAGTCTCTCATCTTGGCGATATACAGCGCCGAACACAGGCGGCTGATGGAGATATTCTATCCCGATGGTCACGAAGGGTACTCCGAAGTCCTGTCCGCCCTGGGGGAGTTCATGGAGAAGGAGATTCTCCCGGTTTCGCCAAAGCTCGACAGCGGCGTCATCTCGATCAAGGGGCCCCGAAAGGCGCTCTTCGACCAGGGGATGTGCCAGATACCCTTTCCTGCGGAGTACGGCGGGCTGGGCCTCCCATTCTCGGTTTATGCCAACGCCATCGAACTCCTGGGGACGGCCGACGCCTCGGTGGCGCTGAGCGTCGAGATCCACAACGCAGTAGCCGAGGGCCTCCACAGGTTCGGCAGCGATAGCCAGAGGAAGAAGTACCTGGCGCGCATCATCTCGGGCAAATCCCTGGCCTCCTTCACCCTGACCGAGCCCGCCTCAGGGTCCGACGCGGGGACCATGGCAACCACCGCGGAACGCAAGGGGGGCGAGTACGTCATCAACGGCTCCAAGATGTTCATCACCAACGCGGGGGAGGC
>JAPCJI010000013.1 GCA_027887005.1 Nitrososphaerota archaeon | reverse complement strand
TTTTCATCTTCGAGTCGATCTCTTGTTCCAAGTAGCTGTTGAGCGTGAGCGCCCCGGCCGAGGCGAGGGTACCCCCGACGAGCACCCCGAAGAGAGTAACGAGCGGTGGGAGCGTCCTGGCTGCCACCACGGCCGAACCCAGCGCAACCATGAGAAGGAGGGGGATAATCTTCGGCTTGGTGAGTGCAACGTAGTCAGAGAAACTCAAACGAACCTCTACCGTTCCTGTGTCGGCGGGGCTCTATGGCCTATTTTGGGTTTGCTTTCTCTACGGAAAACCCTTAAGAAATCTTCGGGTCTCGGTCGTCCGTCCCGCAGTAGCTCAGCCTGGTAGACCTGAAAAGGTGCCAAAAGCTTCCGGCTGTAGAGGTCGGCTATCGGCTGACCCGTCCAGCCTACTCAGGCCACAGTCACCGGAGTGTCGTCGGCTCAAAAGGACGAGCGCGTCCTGAGTCTCCGACCTGCGGGACATCCAAGGTTCCTGGCCTAAGGTAAGCCAACCGAGTCTGTCTGACGCCCTCCCAAAACCTCTCTCGCAACGCCTATAGGGGGACGCGGGGGGTCGTGCTTGAATGAAGTTCTGGGTCCCTCTTGCGCTGGGAAGCGTCATAATCGTCGGCTATGCCTTCTTCTACATGATCAGCAACCTCGGAGCCCCGGGAGCGGGTACGTTCGGGCTCGTCAACTCAGTGGGCCTGGCGGCCGTCCTCTTGGGCATCGTCGCGGCCGGGGTCATCCTCCGACGGGCTACGCCGCCCCAGTAGTTCATCGCTTCACTCGAAACGCTTAAGAAAGGTGAAGGGTCCGGAAGTTCTGAGCTTTGGATTCAGAGTTCCTGGCCCTTTCTATCGTCTTCATGGTCCTCGGACTCACTGGGATTATCTTGTTCACCGGCCCGCTCACCCCCTCAGGAGATTCCTGCTACTGCCTCATCCCCAGCCCCGAGCCGTCTGCGGGCCAGGGCACGTCGAGCATCTTCCTCGCTCTGGGAGTCGCGTTCTTTCCGATGGGCCTGATGAAGGGCGGGCTGCCATCCTTCCGAAGGGGACCCGGGGCGCCTAAGGTGTTGCCGGGCGGGAGGGTCATTTCTCCTATCCTGATCCAGAGCGGCAGCTACTTCGCCTTCGGCCTGATACTGCTTCTCATAGGGGTTGACGCGGTCCTGGTCCCGGCCTACCTGGTCTTCAAGAACCCCTGGTACGAACTGGCAGGAATCCTGCTGACGGCCGCGGGCGGGTTGTCAATGGGCTGGGGTCTGAAGAAGCCCAGGTCCGCCTAACCCCCCGTCGACGGGCAACTGTTTTATTGCGAGCGTTGAAGGGTCAGAAATAGGTTGAGCCAGAAGCCAAAGAAGACGAAGTCTGCCGCCATGAAGGAACCGAAACCCGCCTCACCTGCAGCCAACAAGCCGACAGGGCACAGCCCGACGGCAAACGTCGTCTCACGGCATGGTGAAGGCTTGGTCACGCGGGCAGCCAAGGGATTCTCAAAGGGGGAGGTCAGCAGCTCCGGGATTCCGCTCAGATTGGCCAGGAAGTGGGGCCTGCCGTTGGACTACCGGAGGAGGAGCATCCTCGAGGCCAACGTGACATCGGTGAAGGACTGGGCCGGGCACGCGGGAACGGTCAGGAAACCCGAGGGCGAGATCAGGAAGATCGAGGAGGAAGTCATCAAGGTAGAAAAGGTTGTGAAGAAAGAAGCGGCCAAGTTGAAGAAGGAGGTCAAGAAGGTCGAGGAGGAAGTTGTCGAGAAGGTCGAGCAGCCCATGAAGTCGCGGGCCAGAAAGAAGAGCCCGCCAGTTAAGAAGGCTTCCTAGCCCCTTCGGCCCTGGCCATCATGAAGAGGTATTGCTGGGCGTAGCCCGCGTGTTCTCCGAAGTATGAACGGACCGAGGCGGACAGCCGCTCGTAGTCCCCCCTCCCCAGTTTTGACTTGCGCTCGGGGCCTAGCTTTCTCTTTAGTTCCTTGGTGAGAAGGTTCGGGTACGAAGTCGCCAGTTCCCGGGCTATCCATACATCGATCGGAAATGCCTCGTCCTTCTCGCAGGAATAGAGGAGGACGCAATCCGCGACCTTGGGTCCCACGCCAAGCAGGAGTTTTTCTCCAAAGAGCTTGGTCAGCAGGATCTTGCGCGCATCCTCGTAGTCGCGGAGGGTCAGCTCGCTGAAGTCGACCTTACCCTCGTCGATGGAAGAGGCGACGTGTTTCAGGAAGGGCGCCCTGTACCCCAGCCCGCACTCCCTGAGCTCGGCCACGGTTGCCGCGGCCAGCACTTCGGGCTTCGGGAACGAGCTGTAGCGGATCCCCTCGAATACAAGAGGCTCGCCATACTTCGAGCAGACGGCCTCCACCATCTTCCTGATCCTTGGGATGTTGGAATTCGTAGCCAGTACGAAGGACGCGAGGCACTCCCAGCGCTCCTGCCTGATCAGGCGGAGCCCGTAGAACTTCTGGACCGCCTGGGTCATCCTGTCTTCCTTCATCACCGAACCGAGGATCTGCTCGAGCTCGTCGTCCAGCCGGAAGTAGCTCCTCACGAAGGCGCCGTTCAGCAGGTCCGAACCCGAGATACACCGCAGCGAATCGCCCTCCTGCTTCATCTTGATGACCCCGCCGGAGACGACTCCGTACCACCATTCGCCTCTGTTCTCCCACCTGAAGACCTGGCCGCTCTGGAGGGTCAAGTCGAGGCTGAAGGGCGACTCCAGGGCGATGGTGAACTCCATTTGCAGCGCACCGTGAGAGGCGCGTTAATTGACTCTTTGCCCGGAGGACATTTGAAATAGGGACGTTTCATGTTGCTCCCCGTTGACAGGGGACTACGAAGCCAGGACCAGGCGGTCAAGAGGCCTCTTCGACAGGGCGAAGAAGGTCTTCGCAGGCGGGGTCAACCACAACGCGAGGTTCTACGAACCCTATCCCATCTTCGTGAGGAGGGCGAAGGGACAGCACATATGGGACGAGGACGGCAACAGATACACAGACTACTGGATGGGACACATGGCGCTAATCCTCGGCCATTCTCCGGCTCCCGTGGTCCGTGCGCTGGAACGCCAGGCAGCCCAAGGAACGCACTACGGAATGGGGAGCGAGCTTTCTGTTGAACTGGGGGAAGAAATCCAATCCACGGTGCCCTGCGCCGAGATGATGCGTTTCTGCAACACGGGGGCCGAGGCGACCATGTACCTGGTCAGGCTGGCGAGGGCCTACACGGGCAAGCGGACAATTATCAAGATGACCGGAGGCTGGCACGGGTACAACACCGAGCTCAACAAGGGCGTCAGGTCACCCTTCGACAGGTCAGAGGGCGCGGGGATCCTTCCAGAGGAGCAGGCCTACGTCAGGTCGGTCCGGTTCAACGACCTCGAAGCAGCAAGGAAGGCTGTCGCCGACACCAGAGGTGACGTGGCCGCGATATTCCTGGAGCCGGTTCTGGGCGCGGGCGGGTGCATCCCCGCTGATAGGGAGTACCTGAAGGGCCTCAGGGAGATGACAGAGAAGGCGGGGGTCCTGCTCGCCTTCGACGAGATCATCACGGGCTTCCGGCTATCGCTTGGCGGAGCCCAGGGGCTGTACAGAGTGGAGCCAGACCTTGCCACCCTGGGGAAAGTGGCGGGCGGGGGTCTCCCGCTTGGGCTCGCGTGCGGAACGAAGGAGATCCTGTCCTTGGCCGACCCGTCGAGAAAGGAGAGATTCGTCTCAATCGGAGGTGGAACCTTCTCCGAGAACCCCCTGACAATGGCAGCGGGCCTGGCGACAGTTCGCTACCTGAAGAAGAACGCCGACGAAGTCTATCCGCGTTTGGAGAGGATGGGGGATAGACTGAGAAAGAATGTCGACCTGGCCTTCTCAGAAGAGGGCATTCAGGCGAGCACGACTGGCATGGGTTCGCTTTTCCTCACGCACTTCGGCGCCAGACCCAGGAGGGCAGAAGAGGCGAGTTCAGCTGACAGGACCAAAGGGCATGACTACGCGCTGTACCTGATGTCCAAGGGAGTGTTTTCGCTTCCAGGCCACCTGGGGGGACTTTCTACTGTTCATTCGGCCAAGGATATCGAGCAGCTGGTCTCGGAGACCCGGGGCTTCGCGACATCATTGAAGAATCGGCGCTCAAAATAGGGGGGTCGAAGGTCTTTACTTGACCTTCGAGAGTTTCGCGTCAACGTCTGACCAGTTGACGACGTTCCACCAGGCCTCCACGTACTTCGCCCTGTCGTTCCAGTACTGCAAATAGTACGCGTGTTCCCAAACGTCCAGCCCTAGAAGGATGGTCATCTGTGCGAGATGCATGAAGTTCTGCTTCTCCACCTGGGTCAGGACCAGGGAGTCTGTCCAGGGGTCGTGCAGCAGGAGCGCCCAGCCGCTTCCTTCAACGGTCTTGGCGGCATCGCTGAACTGGGCCTTGAACTTGTCGAAGCCTCCGAAGTCTCTGGTTATCCAATCACCGATCGCACCCCCGGGGCTTCCTCCGCCTTTCCCCGCAGGAGCCATGTTGGGCCAGAAGATGGAGTGGAGGATGTGACCGTCGACGTTGAAGCTGTAGTCCCTGAGGACGGCTCTGATGTCGATCTGGAGTTCACCGTTGCGGGCCTTCTCGAGCTTGTCGAGGGCCGCGTTTGCACCTGTGACGTAAGCTTGGTGATGCTTGTCGTGGTGAAGCTTCATGATTTGCTCCGAGATGTGTGGTTCTAGCGCCTTGTAGTCGTAGGGTAGTGGTGGCAGCGTGTATGTCTTAGCCATGTATGACTAACTCCATTGACTCAATAAAAATCTTGCCTTCCGGGATGCCTCTTCACGAAGACTGAATTACCTTGAGGACCGCGTCCTGGATGCTTATACACGGGAGGTTGAACCTCCTGCAATACTTTGCTAGGTCCTTGTCGACGGTAATCAGCGTCACCGTGCCCCTGTTCTTCATCAGGTACTCGAAGATCTGGTCGTCGTCGATAGCTTTGCTCGAATCCTCATCACCGCGTATGGCCTTCTGGACCGTGGCGCAATCGACCCCGCTGGCTGTCAGCTCCTTGGCGAGGCCGCTGAGCATCTGGTCGACGATATACCTCAAGGTCGAGCGCCTGCTAGACGGTGATCGAGGGTTTCGATTTCTTGGCCTTCTGCCAGTCGTCCAAGAACCGCTTGAGCCCAGAATCGGTGAGAGGATGCTGCATCATCTTCTCCATTACTTCCGGAGGCATGGTGGCGATGTCCGCCCCTATCTTCGCGGCCTCGACCACGTGCTGAGGGTGTCTGATGCTCCCCACAAGGACTTCCGACTTCAGTCTGTAGTTGTCCCGGATCTTCACCAGGTCTTCCACCACCTCCATCCCCCTCTGCCCTATGTCGTCCAGCCTGCCGATGAAGGGACTGATGAAAGAAGCTCCCGCCTTGGCGGCCAGGAGCCCCTGGTTGGCAGAGAAGACCAGGGTCATGTTGACCCTGATTCCGAGGGAACTCACGGTCTTCGTGGCCCTGAGGCCTTCCGGGATGATTGGAATCTTCACCACCACGTTGGGCGCCAGGGTCGAAAGGTGCTTCGCCTCGGCGACCATGCCGTCGTGGTCGGTGCTCACCACTTCAGCGCTGACGTCCCCCTTGACCTCGCGGCAGATGCTGACTATGATCTCTTCGAACTCCCCTAGCTCCTTTGCGACCAGAGTCGGGTTAGTAGTAATGCCGTCCACGATCCCCATCTTGTTCAGTTTCCGGATTCGCTCGAGGTTCGCCGTATCGAGGAAGAGCTTCAAGTATGAGGCCCGGGAGGATTCTGCGCTATAAAGCCTAGGGCTTTTCTATGAGCAGCCCGTCGGCCGCGGCCTCGATGTTAGACGCAGTAAGCCCGTATTTCTTGAGGAGCTCCCCCGCCTCCCCGCTTTCTCCGAAGGTGTCCATCACCCCCACGCGCTTCATAAGGGTCGGGCGCGCCTCGCCGAGGACCTCCGCAACCGCTGACCCCATGCCGCCCATTATGTTGTGCTCCTCAGCAGTCACCACCTTCCCGCACTTCTTCGCGAAGCTGACTATAGTGTCGGTGTCGATGGGCTTGATGGTGTGAAGGTCAATCACCGCGGCAGAGACGCCCCTGGCCTTGAGTGAGCCCGCTGCCTTGACCGCCTCGGGGACCATTATGCCGCAGGCGAAGATGGCGACATCACTTCCGTCGGCGATGACGTTGGCCTTCCCGAGCCTGTATTCGAAACCATTCCCGTAGACGACGGGAGTGCTCGGCCTGGTGAGCCTGACGTAGAACGGTCCCGGGATCCCTGCGATCGCCTTGACCACGGCCTTGGTCGACACCGCATCGGAAGGGACGATCACCTTCATCTTGGGAATCGACCTCATGATCGCGATGTCTTCGACCTGCTGATGAGAGGCCCCGTCTGGACCAACCGATATTCCGCCATGGGAGCAGATGATCTTGACGTTGAGGTTCGGATAGGCGATGTTATTGCGTATCTGGTCCACGCACTTGCCAGGGACGAAGATCGCGTAGGTCCCTGCGTAGGCAACCTTGCCCGCGAGGGCGAACCCAGCGGCAATGGCTACGAGGTTCTGCTCGGCGATGCCCACGTTGAAGAACCGCTCGGGGTACTTCGTGGCGAAGACCCCGGACTTTAGTGAGCCCGTGGTGTCGGCGCCGAGCACCACCACTGCGGGGTTCGAAGCGCCAAGCTCCAGGAGCGCTTCTCCGTAGGCATCACGCATCGTCGCCAGCACGGACAATTCTAGGGCCCTCCCCTCGCGCGTTCTGCCTTCTCTCGAAGGTTCGCGATCGCCCGCACTGGATCGCTCTTCGCATACACGCCTGCGCCAGCCACGAGGACGTTTCCACCCCGACCGACAACCTCGTGAACATTCTCTGGTTCCACCCCGCCGTCGATTTCGATGTCCGGCCCTGAGCCGTTCTCCTTGAAGAGCCGACTGATCCTTTCGAGCTTTGGCATTACCGACATGTCCATTGTTTGCCCGCTGAAGCCGGGGTCGACAGTCATCACCACCAGCGCGCTCAACTTGTCGAGGCGTTCGACTGCCCAATCGGGCAACTCGGTCGTAGGTTTGATAGCTAGCCCCATTTGCTTACCTCGCCGCCTAACCATAGCATGAAGTTCGTCAAACTTCCCCCCATCCAAGACTTCGGCATGGACCGTTAGGAGATCTGACCCCGCGTCCAGGAACTTCTCCGCGTAGGCGTGGGGCTCATCTATCATCAAGTGAGTGTCAAACATGAGGTCGCATCGTTTCCTCAGGGCCTTCACGGTCCCGGGGCCGAAGGTTATGTTTGGAGCGAAGTGCCCGTCGATTACGTCGAGATGAAGCTGGTCTGCACCACCCTTAACGGAGATTTCCACCCCCTCCTCAAGGTTTCCTAGGTCCCAGGCCAGAATGGAAGGAGCGATCCGGACTTGTTTCATCTGGTCACCTAAGCTCGCTCAGCACCGAAGATAGTTTGTCCTTAGTCGGCGCCGTGCCGTGGTAGTGGGGGGACCACTCCATGAAGGAAATTCCTTTTCCCTTCACCGTATGGGCGATTATCACCGTAGGCCTGTTGCGCGTGCTCGCCGCAAGGTCGAAGCCGTCCTGGAGCTGAGAGAAGTCGTACCCGTCGACCTCGATGACGTTCCAGTTGAACGCCCTCCACTTCGCGGCCAGAGGCTCCAGAGGCATGATCTGCTCGGTCAGCCCGTCCTGCTGTATCCCGTTCCTATCGATCATTGCGGTAAGGTTGTCGAGCTTGTACTTCGACGCGCTCATGGCTGCCTCCCAGACCTGGCCCTCCTGCTGTTCGCCGTCCCCCATCAACACGTAAGTCCTGTAGCTCTTCCTGTCCAGCTTCGCCGCGAGGGCCGTGCCCACCCCGAGGGAGAGGCCGATTCCCTCGGAACCAGCCGGAGCTTCGACCCCCGGGACTCCCATGGACGGGTGTCCCTGAAGCCTGGAACCCATCTTCCTGAGAGTCATCAACTCCTCGACAGGGAAATAGCCCGCCTCCGCGAGGATGGCATAGAGGAGAGGCGCCGCGTGCCCCTTGCTCAGATAGAACCGGTCCCTGTCCGGGGAGGACGGGTTCTTCGGGTCATGGTGCATGACACTGAAGAAGAGCGTCACCAGAAGTTCCACCGCGGAGAGGGAGCCGCCCGGGTGCCCTGAGCCAGCTTCGGCGAGGCTCTCAAGGATTAACTTCCTCGTGGTTCTGGCGATTTCCCTTAGCCTGATGACCTCTTGCCCCGCCTCCATCAGCGTCTCACCGGCGCTTGGATGATTCTCTGGACGAAGTCGTCGGTGCCCTGGGCTCTGGCTTCAAGGTCGTGCATAGACAAGGAAGCATTCCTCTGAAGTTCGCTCCTAGCCTGGCCAGCGACATCGCTCAGGACCGAAGCCTGATAGGCGTTCCCGCCCGAAGCGACAGCCAAGGCGAATACTCCGGTCATGGCGTCTCTGACCCCGACCTTGCTGAACAGGTTCTTCTTGCCCCCCATCGGCGGGAAGAGGGTCATGTTGTCTTTGTCGAAAAGGGCGACTCCCTGTTCGCCCCTCGTCAGGAGGATTGCCTTGCAGTCGAGACGGCTGAGGAGGTTGACGGCCATGTTCCGTAACGAGGTCTCGTTCACGATCGCCATCCCGGTCGCGTGGGCCGCTTCTTCCATGTTCGACTTGACGTAGGTCACGCCGGAAAAGTCGAGGTAGTGGTGCATCTTTGGCTGTGCGACGACAATCTTCCCCGCGTCGTGCGCAGCCTCGACGACGCCGCTAATCAGAAAACTAGTAATGGCCCCCCTGTCGTAGTCGGAAAGGATGACGACGTCGGCGTCCTTGATGAGAGGCTGCGCCTCGGCTAGCAGCTTCTTCGCCATGGGGAGGGGGACGTCTCTCCTGTCCTCTCTGTCAATCCTAAGCATGTGGAAGGTGTTGACCATGATCCAGGTCCTGAGCGACGTGGGGCGGGTGGGGTCCGTGACGACCCCCGCGTGGGCAACTCCGCTCCTCGTAAATTCTGACTTCAGCCAGGCGCCGTATTCGTCCGAGCCCATGAGTCCGACAAGGCTCACGGAAGCGCCCAGAGAGACCAACTCGCGTGATAGGTTGGCCGCCCCTCCCGGCAGGAATGTCTCACCGACGTAGTCACCCGCTGGGACTGGGGCCTCCCGAGACAGCTTCCGAGCAGCGACCTCCACGAATCTGCTTACTATCAGGTCTCCGACAGCAAGCACCTTGCGTCCCTGGAATTTCTTGAGGAGCGCAGTCAGATTTTCCTTGTCGACCGTTTCCAGGGGCATCCTTTTTCGAAGTTGTCTTCCATCCAGCACTACTTAAGTTTCGTGAACTTTGTCAACGCTTCGCGGTGTGTCCTTCCTCTTTCCACTTCTTCTCTAACAACTCCCCGATGACCGCGACCGCCTTCCGGACTTCGCGATCCATGGCGAGGGGGTCGTAACCCTTCGGCGCAGGGTAGTCGAGGAATTTCTCGTTGGGGTCCGTGCTCAGGAAATCCTTGCTCGCCTCGTAGATAGACATCAGGGCCCCACCATCCAGCCTTTGGAGTTCCGACTTCCAGGAGTGGTGGAACCCCTTCTCGGAGACGAAGGTTACTTTGACGTCTCCTTCCGCCTCCTTCTTGACGTCTTCCCAGAATACCTTGTCGAATTCCCCTGCTGCCACCTCTCCCGACTTCAACTTCTCAGAGTAGGACTCGATAAGCGTCCTCACGACCTTGGCCGACGTTTCGAAATGGCCCGCGATTTGCAGATCTGTCAGCCCAACCTGCGACAGGTAGTAGTAGCCCTCCTCCAAGATTTCCTCGCTGACCTCCGGGTCGGGAGAAGGGGACATTCTAACCGTACCGACCTACTTCGAAGTATTAAGCCTGAGCAGCCTTTTCGTTCCCCTTCTTGAAGAGGGCGTGGGACCGGTTGAGAAATGGAATCGGACTGTACCAGTTCCATTTCCCGACAGTGGACATTACCGCAGGGACAAGGTAAGTCCTTACTATTAGTGCGTCTATGAGAATCGAATATGCGAATGCGAAGCCAAGTTGCTTCAGGAATAGGTCGCTTGACAGCATGAGGGCCCCCAGGGAGCCCGCCAGGATGATCGCGGCTGCGGTGATGATCCCGCCGGTCTGCTCGATGGCACTCACTATTGCGTTGTTAAGTGGTCGCCCCTTGGTCGCGTCCTCTCTGATTCGCGTAAGGATGAAAACGTTGTAGTCCATTCCCAGCCCGAGCAGGGTGACAAAGAGGAAGAACGGGGTGATGAAAAGTATCTGGTAGTTGAAGTAGACCTGGAAGACGAGTCTTGTCGCTGCCAAGGTCCAGACAATGCTCATCAGGACGGAGAAGACCGCGAAAATCGGGAGAAAGAGGGAACCGAGGACAACCAGCAATACTAGGGCGACGCCTACTGCCACCAGGGGTACAACGGAGTTGAACTGCGCATCGAAAACGTTCTTCGTATCTAAGATCGAGCCGGAGGCCCCTCCAATGTAGTCTCCGGTCACTCCTGCCACCTGGTCAAAACTGCCATGCAGGTACTGGCGCATTGACTGGGCGTCCGAAATCGCCGCCGTCGAATATGGATCTATGCCGAAGTTGACTGTAATGAGGGCGGTCTTGTTGTTCTGCCCCACCGCTCGAAGTATTGATGAGAAAGTCCTGTTGTCTGCCGCTCTTGAAAGCGCGAGGTTGGAATATGTGACCACCAGCCCGTTCGGTCGGGTCGGTCCTGTGACGTTTCTGACGTCACTGATCCCTGAGATGTGTGTAGACATCGCTTCGAGCGCCCCCATTTCAGTAGAATTGAAACTTCGACCGACGACCAGGGGCTGGCTGAAGGTGACCACCACGTAGGTCGGGAACAGCCTCCCCCCGCCGAAGGCCGAGGTAAGGTGGCTCGACGCTGAAAACGACTCGAGATTCGTAGGAGCTGCCGAGAGGAAATCGTAGGTCGGGGTGGTAGTACTGTATACGTAGACTGCTGGGACAGTAACGATGATAGCCAGGACAATCAGAATCTTGGCCCTCTTTACTGCGAACGCGCCGCTCCTAGAGAAGTATCCCCTCTTCTTCTCGAGCTTGGACAGGACAGACGCGGAGTAGCGGGCGAACCTCTCCCCAGAGTTGGGCCAGAAGGTCCTCCCTCCGACGACCCCGACTATGGCAGGGACCAGGGTCAGGGCGACCGAAAGGGCGACCAACACTCCGAGGCCTACCACAAACCCAATAGTCCTGAGGAATGTGACCGTCGTCAATGTAAGTGCGAGGAAGGATATTATCACAGTCGCGCCACTGGTGGCGATGCTCTCACCCGCCCAGGTGACCGAGGTTTCGACTGATTCCTGGACTGACAGTCCGTTCATCCTCTCCTCCCTGTACCTTGCGATCACGAAGACGCTGTAGTCGGTCCCGACACCGATCAAGATTGTGAGGAGCACAGTCGGTACGGTGAAGTCGACCTTTGCCACGAATTCGCCCACGAGCACGATAAAGACCTGCGAAATCCCGAGGGCGACCCCGATTGTCCCCAGGGTGATGAAGGGCGTCAGGACGGAGCGGAAGAAGAGGCCGGTGGCTATGATTAGGAGAGCGATTGTCACTGGGAGTATGAGGGCGAGGTCGGCCTGGGTAGAGTTCCCGAAGTCGTAGGAGATGGCGTCCCCACCGGTGACTAGTGCAGACTGGACTCCGGAGGCGGAACCAGCCTCCGTCACGGCCGAATGGGCGATTGACCGTACCGCGAGGATGTTGCTGTTCGATGAGAGGTTGAACCCGAAGGAGACTATGGTGGTGTCTCGCCCCGGCGAGACGAAGGAGGAGATTAGCGTGGAAAGGTCCTGGTCTAGCCCGTACCTCGACGGCTTCCAAACCATGTTCCCCGCAAGGGCGTCGAGGGTGCTGTTGACATAGCCTCTTCCCAGTGAGTAGGTAGAATTGACGAACTTCGTCGAGAGAGAGGTCTCGTTTGCGAGATACCCTACGGAGAACTTCGAGAGGCGTGAGGACGCCTGAGTCTGATTGTCTGAAAGGAAGTCGCCTAAGGTTACTGATTCCAGTACTGCCTGGCTGAAGGCTCTTGACTTGGCCGCATGGGTCGCCAGGTACGAGGCGTCGGCGGTTTGGGCGGATTCAGTAGCCCGCGCCAGCAGGCTTACGTTCGCATTCGCGGGGTTAGTCCAGCTCGAGACCCACGAGGAATAGAACGATGAAAGAACGCGAGAAGAGTAAAGGGCATAAGCTGTGGAGTTAGCGCTGTTGAGTGTTGTTGCGGCTGTGCGGTTGGCAACGGCGTTGGCTTCAGTCACGTTATAAGTCGAACCAAAGGCCTTCTCCCACGCTCCGAAGTAAAGGGCCGGCACTCCAAGCAAGAGTCGGCTCGTCCCGTTCGCACCCTTCAGAGTCGAGTAGACAGCCTTGTTGACGCTCGTGATTGCGGCGTAGAGCGGGGAGAAGACGTTGGCCGTCTGATTGAGCCCGACTATGCTCGAGTTGGTCTTCACCGAGGCCAGGATGTGCCTAATCAGGGTCTGGGTGGCCGGAGAGGAGACGTTCGCGCCCGATATGACAACGAGAAGTGAACTGTTCGGGACTGTCTTCCCGAATTGAGTCGAGACGAGGTCGTCAGCCTTGACGGATTCGAGGTTGCTGCCCGTAGCCGAGCCCTGCTGGAGTGATTCGTACTTTGCGGCGTTCTCGATTATCGGAATCAGCGCGAGGAGGACGACGAGCCAGGCGATGATGACATACTTCCTTCTGCGGTAAACGACGCGCCCAAGCCTCTTGAAAGGTGTCGAGCTAGCCTTACTGGGGCCCTGCTGCAATAATCGGCCCGTCCATTTATCCTATAAGAAGAATGCGGGAGTGACTGATGGAGAATCTTGACTAGCGTTTCTTCACGAAGAGGACCTCGCCTTCGGCCTTCACATCGTATACTGGCTCGTCCTCCAAAGGCTCGTCAAAAACCCCCTTCCCGGTCTTGATGTCCCAAACCGTCCCGTGTCCCGCGCAGGTGACGGTCGTGTCTTCGAGAGTGCCTTCTGACAGGTCCCATTCCTCGTGCTTGCAGATGGCTCCGATTCCGTAGTACTTACCGTCGACGTTTGCGATGAGAACCGACTCCCCGTCCACCTCCACGGTCATCATCGACCCGGGAGGAACCTTCGAAGCTTCGACCGCCTTCCTGAACTCACTCATGCGTGGGGAACCGTGCCAGTCTGGACAAAATCTTTCTCTATCGAGCCTTCGGCATCGATTCTTCGAGTTCCTTCAGGTCTTTTATCGAGTCGAGGAACCACCAATCCCCGTAGTGAGGATAGGACAGGAGTTCTCCGTGGCTAACCAACTTCGGGAATGTCTCTCTTTCGATGTCGCCTTTGTCAGGAAGGGACTTCATGACCTTTCGCGCGTTGAGAACGTAGACTCCGCCGTTAATCCAGACGTCAGGGAACACGGGCTTCTCCTCGAACCCCCGGACCATTTTCAACTTGTCTATCTTGACGACACCAAACCGGGAACGGTAGGGGACCACCAGCATCGAAGCTGTCATGTCTCCCGCCTGCCTGTGTGCATCAATCATCCTGCCAAGCGGTAGGTCGGTGATGATGTCGCCGTTGGCTACCACAAGCATGGACTCTGATTGGTGCATTGACGCGGCCCGCTTGATGGCACCGCCAGTCCCTAATGGTTCCTGCTCAGGCGAATATTCAATTGGGGTGCCTTTGTAGCTTGAGCCGAAGTGATCCTTGAGTCTCTCCCACTTGTAACCACAGGCGAATGTCACAGAATCGATTCCGCCTTCTTTCACAAGCCAATCGATTTGGTATTCTGAGATTGGCCTTCCCCTCACCTCGATTAGAGCCTTGGGTTTGTCGTCGGTGAGCGGCCTCAGCCGCATCGCCTGCCCGCCAGCCAAGAGTATGGCTTTCAATTCGAGATGACCCGGCAAAGTAGTGGCAGCCTTGGAGAGCTCATAAAGACTTCGTAGTGCGCCTCTGTATTTCTCTTCCATTAGGTGGCGGCATGAATGATTTAGGCGTGCGGAGTATCGTCTGGTTGTCCTGAAAAGAAAAAGGATGAAAGATATCCTAGCTCTAGGATATCTTTCTAACTAATATTGCCAGTTCGAGAACTAAGGTGATTGCTGCTAGGACTGCAACTACCAGCACATACGTCTGTGTACTAGACACAGCGTTGTTTGCGTTGGTTGCCGCGGTCTGTGCTGCTGCTACCTGAGTACCCAAGGAACTTACTGCAGTGTTGATGGTACTGACTTGCGATGAGATGCTCGTTAGAGAGTTCTGCATCGTGGTCAGGGAGCCGCTCATTGCTGTGAGCTGGCTGTTGATGGATGCTATGGAAGTGCCGAGAGTTGCGACTGAAGCCTTCAAGGCGGCGATGTCAGACGCCTCAGTGGCGTCCTGCGCCGTCAGAGTATTCAGTTTGGCATTGAGGCTGCTGTTCATAGCTGTGAGTGAGTGCTCAATCTGGGTTAGATTCCCCAAGACGTTGAGGAACGCCCTCGTCGAGTTGTAGGTTGCCGAAGATGTTGCTGAATATTGGAACGTGGTTGTGCCCGTTGCGCCGAGTGAATCAGTGGCCGTTACTGTATAAGTCCCTGACGTCCAGAAGCTCGAGCCGCCGACCGCGGTTGAGTAGGAGAACGCTCCAGATGCGACTGGGACGTTTCCGACGTCTACCGGTTGGCCGGATGGGTTCTTGACGGTGATACCCACATTGTCAGCTTGGCTTGGAGCAGGGCTTACTGTGCCGGAGATCGTGTAACTCTGGGACCCCTTGTAGCTGCCGCTAACGGGGCTGGTGAACGATATCGTACCAGCGGCGTTGACAACTATAGGAGACAGGACCAGAGTCAGTGCGATCGCGACTGCGGCGATTGTTGGGAGTGATTTCATGTTGGCCACTTGATTAGACGGTGACGGTGATTGTGCTCGTAGATGATACGGAGAGGTTGTTCGTGGTCCACACGAAGACGTTGACCGTGTAGCTTCCAGATGGCAGCGGCGCCAACAGTGGCGCGAAGGCTGATCCGGATGCTCCCGCAGCAAGCGTCAGTCCGCCCGTGGAGACTGCCACGGTTTGACCCGCGGAGTTCTTCCAGACGGCGAACATTATCAAGCTTTGCGAGGATGACCAGCCGTTAGTGTATGTGGCCGAGATGCCAGTGTAACCGCCGATGGTTGTCTTGGATGGCGAGCCGCTGACGACCACTGAGGTCGCGAAGGCGACTATGATAGTGACTGAAGCGGACTTGGTGTTGGTTATTCCCGAATAGCTGCTCGCAGACACCTTAACGGTCGAGGTCCCTGATGGGATCCCGCCAATGGTGACTGTGAACGAGCTGCTGGAGCCAAGAGTGTTTGTACCTGTGACCGTTATCGCCGATGCCGCAATCGCGGTACCGTTGTACCACGCGTGGATAGACGAGACGTTCAGGTCACCCTGGGCCGAGACTACTGTCACAGCCAGCGGTGAGCCGTTTGAGAGGCTTATCGGGGCTGTTGGGAATGTGATGGTTGGTCCTGTTGGATCAACGAGTACGCTTAGTGGTGAGCTTGTGACTGTGTTTGAGTGGCTGTCGGTGGCGTTGAAGGTGATGCTAGTGAGTCCGGTGGACAAGGTGAGTGGAAGGTTGAATGTCGCCTTGTTCATGGGGCTGAATCCAGCGACGTATTGGTGGGCGCCTCCAGCGATGGAGTAGCCGACAGATGCAATCACGTCACTGACTGGATAGCCGAGCGATGAGTTGGCTCCTCCAGCGAACTGCACGAAGGTCCCCTTGGAATAGTAGACCCCCGCGGTCGCGGTGGGAGCGGTGAGCAAGAACGTAGGTGTCTTGCTGACTATGGTGACTGTCTTCATTCCGGTCAATTGGTGGCCGCCGACTACCGCACTAGCAGAGAGCGAGACCGTTGAACCGGAAGAAGGCATGGTCCAGGCGATTGAACCGTACGAGGTTCCTGTGGTAGATCCACCTGGTTTGATGTACACGGTTGTCGCTCCAAGCAGTCCAGCCGACGCTGAGAGCGTCACCTGGAGCTGGTTGAGCCCCGTGTAAATGACGAAGTTGCCATAGGCGTCTTGGAGCTGTACGTCGACTTGAAGAGTTAGTCCAGCGACTGAATGTGAAGTTGGCTGTGTGAATATCGCAGGGATGGTGCCTGCACTGGTGAAGTAGGTCCTAACGGCGAGTGCCGCGGCTGCAGCAACGGATGTCGTAGTGACACCTATTGTAGCAACAGGCGCCTGCCAGTTGGGTACTAAGCCGTCGATGGGCTCGTTGTTGCTTGCGGAGAACCCTGTGCTTGCGGGGGTATTGGCGTCGGTGTCGATTGCGAATGTTGCCTGTGCGCTACCGTAGGTCCCAGTCTTTGTCGAGGACACGATTATCGTTTGCAGGCCATTCGAGAATGTACCAGCGTAGCCGGCGGATGAGGTACTCAATGTGAAGTTCACCGGAACTCCGGCCTGGGCGTAGGTGAGGTTGGCGTAAACTATTACGCTCCCGCCAGCCACCACTGCCGCAGGGTCGGTCGCCACAGCCACTGGGTCATAGACGTGGACAGTGCCCACGCCCCCTAGGGCTGAGGTGATGAGTTGAGTGCTCGTCGTTCCAGCTGGAGTGAAGGCGACTGTATTGAATGTACCATGGAAGGCTACGTTGATCACGTTAGCAAAGCCATAGGTTCTAGATTGGAAGTAGGCGAAGGGAATGGGGAAGGATGAAATTGCACCGCCCGGACACGCTGTCAGTGGTGCCAGATTGTTCCCGGATCCATCTTGCCAGTTGCCGCCATTGCTGCACGACAGAGTCGTTGCAAGGTTGAATACAGCGTCAGAAGCATCGAACATACCTCCCGATCCAGCAACGATTCTGACTGACCATGCCGTCAGGCCTGCCACGTTAAGCAGAACCGGATTGCTGAAGGCATCCGTCAGGCTGATGCTGAAGAAGGCGCCGGCTTCTGTGGCTCCAGAGAATGCAGTTGCGAAATGATTCACCGTCGTACCGGAGTTGATAATGTAGTGGTTGCCGCTTGTCGCGTCGGTGCTAGCGAAGGAGATCGATTGCCCTGTTGGGGCACCCGCCACGGTGACGATCGTGGAAGCGTCGGCACTAGAAACCGCGGAAGTCCCTATCGTCGCAGTGGGGATTCCGGTTTTTGCGTGCGTTTCGCTTGGCTGGTAGGTCGTGCTTGCTGTGCCGTCAGAAGCAGTTGTGCTCGACGCAGCAGCGAAGCTTGATGGATATGAGGCGTCAGCAGCACCTGTTCCCGCGTCTGACCAGTTTATTGTCAGGCCGGCTTGTACTGGTGCCACCAAGACAGAGACTGCGTAGACCGCCGTCCCTGCTGTGTACTGTACATTAGTGTTTGTACCACCTGGGGTCACGGTTATCGCAACCGTTGTCCCAGCTGCCATTACCTGGACACCGAAACTTGGGCCCACATAGAACGCTGCGGATGATGCATCCTGCACCGTTGTGGTGAACGTGCCCGAGATTGGGTGGGTCGCGGAGGCCTTTGGAGTAACGGTGACACCCAGACTATCGGTACTGCCTGGGTTTATCGTTGCGCCGCCCGCTCCATAGGTGAACTGACAGGCTCCCGACGCAAATGTTACTGCGTTGAAGAGCACGCCAGCAGCACATCCAGTTATGGTCCAGCCAGATGGAGCAACTAGGTTTATGCCAGTCAAGGCATATGAGTTGGATGACGGGTTAGTGACTTTGAACGTTAGGGCTTGGCCCGCCGCTCCGAAGATTGGGTTTGGAGTTTCATGAGATATGGTTGGTAGAGAAGAGTTTGAAGCATGAACTACTGATACCGCCGGCACTAGGACGACGAGTCCTGAAAGCGCCAACAGCGCCAGTATAGTTCCTGAGCTAATTTTCTTATAATACGCATTCGTATACGTATTCATGATATTTTCAAGAAAGCCTTCGCGTCCAAGTATATAAAGGCGGTGGATAAATCGTCCATTTCTACTCCTTTGGCCCGGAAGGACCCGGAATACCGCTCGTCTAGCAGCCGGGCAGAGGAACAGAGCAGATACAGTTTCCAAGTCTTGATTCCAAGTCCACTTTCTCCCCAGCAGGCCGATGTTGCGTCGTTCTGCTCGCACAGGAAGCGAAACCCAGACCGAATCAGGTATCTCGCCCTCTTCAAGGCCCAGAATTCGGGCCTTTTACTTTGCGGTTCTAAACTTCTACCTCGGGGGGTCGTCGCAACCTGATTTTGCAACGGCTGAGCTGAGAAACAGCGCCGAAACGCATGATTCTGCCTCGATAGCACTCCGGCAGATGTCTCTCATCCAGCTCTGAAGCGGGATCCCTCACAATCTTATGCTACGTTCACAGTCATCGTTGCTCCAGTGTCAGGGATGGTTACGATCAGTTTTTCCGAGACCGTGAAGACCCGTGTGTAGTTCTGCCCAGGAGACAACATCACGTTGAACATACTGCTCTTCAGCTGGACCGCACGAACAGTCGTGTCAATCCAGACCAGCGGAGTTATCCCACTCTTTGCATTGACCTGCGTCACGTTGAACCCAGGTCCGTTCACCCCGACGATAACCGGAATGGGGACGTAAACACCCACCGCATAGGCGCTGGTCCCTCCGAGGACTGTCACAGTCTTGGGGGGTGGCGACCAATACCACTGAAGGTCACCATACGTTACCGTGTACGGGCCCGGCTTGACGCTTAGGCTGAACGGGGTTTGTTTGGTGGCGCCGGAGACCGTTGCTAAGGCCGAGATAAAATGTGACGATGACCCGTAGGAGCTCTGTGCCTCGACTACGAGCGTTCCGTTCCCGCTTCCCAAGTTCTGATAGAGGCCGAACAGGATTACAGCCACCAGGAGAACCACCGGGACGAAGAAGGCCAGGTTTCCGAACCTCTTCTTACCTCTGCGCTTCAAGGGGAACTTCTTCGAGACATGGAACTATAAACGGTTTGATAGGAAAGGCGATTTTGTCCACCCCTCGTACGAGCAATGATAACCAATTTCGTGCCGTCATGAAAGTCAGAATTTGTCCCGCAAAGTCCCACTTTTGGCGGTCGAATCGAACAGACCAGTCCCACTTTCTTCATATCCAACGGCACCGAAAGTGGGTTCTGTGCAAAATAGGTGGCGCAACTTCTTCTGTACAATCTGCGTGGCATAGAATAATGCACGTTTGTTTTGTAAGGATTCGCTTAGAATTCTAAGCGGGCCCGGTGGTATGCGCTTAAGAAATTAAGCGAATCCAATTTCCGAACCGATCGCTGGAGAACGAAGTATCTATGTTGGTTCAATCGCCAGAATGCCGCTAACTTCCCTGAGCGGTTGAGTGATTGGCGAATGCCTTGGGGAAAGTCCTCGGCACGACTAAGTACAATGCGACCATTGATGCAGCAGGAATCGAGAAGAGTAACAGAGTATCAACGGGGGAGTAACTTTGGCAGTTGGTCGTCTCTGGAAAGCACGTGAAAGTAACGGAATTTCCAGCAACCACCACAACTGCTACGTAGATGATGACAAGGACAATCGCGAGGTTCCTCTTTTTCATTTTCTCGCCCCTACCTGAACTCAACAGCAACCAAACGGTGCCCACTAGATATACATCTACTCATGAGAACGCCATTTCCTAGGCAAATGCCACTTGTTCTGTTGTCTTACTCCTATGCCACTTCTGTTGCTCAGAGCCCGAAAGTGCGACGCACTCCCGGTAAGAATGACGCCAGGGGCGATGTATGCATCCCCTTTCCAAGATTCAATGTGCCTGCTCTGGTCCACCTAATTGGGCTTGGAACCGACCAATTGGTGTCAGAATCAAGAGTCTGCCTTTGAGATGGGCGTCATCCCGACTGACGTTCTGCTTTCCACCACAGATACGTTGAGAATCCGGCGGCGGTCGGCGCAGCAAAGAATCTGACGGGATCGCATTCATTCCCGGGACCGAGGTGATCCGTGGGTAGGCCTGTCCGCTTTCAAAGTTCAAACGAAACGCGCGGACTTAAAAAGGTCAGATGAAGAGAGGAGGTTCGATTTGGCGCAGAAGCTCGTTTCAGAGCCCCCCATTGGTCGGCCCCTCCTCCCCAGGCAGCCAGAAGTCAACATCGGCACGGCGGGGCACGTGGACCACGGCAAGAGCACCCTGGTCTCTGCGATCACTGGAGTCTGGACCAGCGCCCACAGTGAGGAGCTCAAGAGAGGGATCACGATCAAGGTCGGCTATGCGGACGCTGCGTTCTACCGGTGCGCCAAGGACTCTCCCCCCGACGCTTTCTCCACGAGCTCTATCTGCCCGCATGACGGCAGGAAGACCCAGCTCCTCAGGGCGGTCAGCTTCGTGGATGCACCAGGCCACGAGAGCCTCATGACCAACATGCTGGCTGGCGCCTTCCTCATGGATGGAGCCATGTTGGTGATCGCCGCCAACGAGCCAGTGCCGAAGCCTCAGACGAGGGAGCACCTTCAGGCCCTCCAGATGCTCGGCATGGACAAGATTGTGATCGCACAGAACAAGGTCGACCTGGTGACCGACCAGGAGGCAAAGAAGAACCTGGAGCAGATAGAGAAGTTCGTGAAAAACACTGTGGCCGCTGACGCGCCGATCATTCCCATTTCCGCCCAGCAGAAGCTCAACATTGACGTCCTGATCGAGGGTTTGGAGGACGCAATCCCCACCCCCAAACGCGACGCGTCGGCCGACTCGCTCATGTACGTGGTAAGAAGCTTCGACGTGAACAGGCCCGGGGACGAGGTCTCCGTCCTCAACGGAGGGGTGCTCGGCGGAAGCCTGGTCCGAGGCGAACTTGTAGAGGGTCAGGAAGTCGAGCTCAGGCCCGGGATGCTAGACGAAAGGAGCTCCAAGTACATCCCGGTGGTGACGAAGGTATCCTCCCTCGAGACTGGCGCAGGAAAGGCACAGAAGGTGGGTCCGGGAGGCCTCATCGCCGTAGGGACGCACCTAGACCCGACGTTCACCAAGGGCGACCAGATGGTCGGGAGCGTTATTGGGAAACCGGGGAAACTGCCACCCATATGGGAACACATCACGCTGGACCTGGACCTGTTCGAGACTGCCGTGGGGTCGGCTGAGCTGGTCAAGGTCGACAAGGTGCGGCCTGGCGAGAACCTTCGCCTTAACCTGGGAACTGCATCAACTCCGGCGGTGGTCACTTCAGCGCGGGTGGACGTGATCGAGGTCGACCTGAAGAAACCGGTCGCGGTCGACCCGGGCATGAGAGCGGCGGTAAGCAGGAGAATCGCAGAGCGGTGGCGGCTTATCGGCTCGGGCGTCCTCAAGTAGCGTTTGAAAGTCATCTTCGACACAAGCTTTCTGATGGCTGTGGTCGAGCGTCCGACCACCTGGTTCGAGGACATGACCGAGATACTAGGGAAGTTCGAGCCAGTGCTCTTGGACTGTGTGAGGGGCGAACTTGGCCTTCTCTCAAGGCGACAGGGGAGGAAGGCCAGGTATGCCTCCGTCGCCCTAACCCTGTCTGATGCCTTCAAGAGCCAATCTTGCGGGGAAGCGAGTGTGGACGACGAAATCATATCGGCGGCAGTGACCAATGATTCTCCGGTCGCCACAATCGACAAAAGACTGGGGCGGATTCTGAAAGCGCAGCATGTCAAGGTGATTGGGCTCAGTTCAGGAAGAGTCACCGTTCGCTAGACATCTGAAAAAGGAGTTAAGGCGCCCGCGCCAAGGTTCAGAGGACATGGCAGGCTACTCCCGTTCGATAGAACCGACGAAGGAAGAAAGGAGGATAACCACCTTCATACGCAAGGTCGTCAGGGATGCAGGAGCCAGAGGAGTGGTGGTCGGAGTTAGTGGGGGGGTCGACAGCGCTCTCGCAGGGTCCCTCTGCGTGAAGGCGCTGGGGCCTCAAAATGTCGTCGCAGCGCTTATGCCATCGAATCACACCCCAAAGAACGACCTCAGGGACGGTGAAGCTCTTGCCTCTCGTTGGGGAGTCGAGACTGTGAGGGTGTCAATATCGCCCCTGGTGGATGCGTTGGACGCAACTGTCGGAGAAAAGGGAGGCAGAATTGCGAAGGCAAATGTGGAGGCGAGGACAAGGATGATTATTCTGTATCTGATCGCGAACAGTAGGGGTCTCCTCGTGGCCGGGACCGGCGACAGGTCGGAGGAACTACTGGGTTTCTTTACGAAGTGGGGCGACGGAGGAGTAGATTTCCTTCCAATCGCCCACCTGTACAAGACCCAGGTGAGACTTCTGAGCAGTTCCCTAGGTCTTCCCAAAAGAATCGTCGACAAACCAGCTTCCCCTCAACTTTGGCCTGGTCATACCGCCGAAGAAGAGCTTCCGGCGGCCTACGAGAAGCTCGACGTCGTGCTTCACTGCCTCTTTGACCTGAAGGTCTCACCGAAGGCGGCGGCCTCCAAGGCGAAGGTGAGTCCCGCGGTTGTGAGGGAAGTGATAGGGATGCACAGGCGGTCGGCACACAAGAGGGCGCTACCCCCGTCGCTGGCCCGGATTTGACAGGGAACTCGTTTCATGCTAACTAAAGATTAATATCGGCTACCCAAAGCGAGGGGCCGTTCCTGAACATTCATGTTTCAACTCGTCAACCTTGAAGACGTAGTCCGCGTTCCACCTGACAAGTTCGGCTCCCCTCTCGAGAAGGTGGCGCTCGACCTCCTGAAGCTGAAGTACGAAAGCACAATCAACCCCGACCATGGGTACCTCATTCTAGTTACCAAGGTCGAAGTGGACAAAGTAGGCAAGATCATCGCCGGAGACGGAGCGACCTACCACAGGGTCAAGTTCGAAGTCCTGTCCTTCTACCCCCTCAAGCAGGAGCTCGTGGAAGGGGAGATTGTCGAGGTGACGGACTTCGGGGCTTTCGTCAGGATCGGGCCTGCCGATGCTCTCCTGCACCTCAGCCAGATAATGGATGACTACCTGACGAGCGATGTGAAATCTGGGATCATCACCGCCTCGCAGAGCAAGCGGTCCCTGAAGGTAGGGAGCAAGGTCAGAGTGAGGATAACCGCGGTCAGCCTTGGACATGGAATCTCCATGGGAAAAATAGGAGTGACCTGCAGACAGCCCTTCCTGGGAGCCCTCGAATGGATCGATGACGAGGTCGCCAAGGCCCAGAAGTCGCGGAAGGTCGAAGAGCGGGCCGCCAAGTAGAGAGAAGAACCTTGAAAGAACTCGCCTGTAGGAAGTGCAAGATATTGACTACAGAGAAGGCCTGCCCCAACGACGGTTCCACTGAGCTAAGCAACGAGTGGTCCGGCCTCATCATAGTACTCAACCCAGAAAAGTCCCAGGTGGCGAAGACCCTAGGAATCACCAAGCCCGGCCGATACGCCCTCAAGGTAAGCTGACTGCTTGCCGAATGTGTACAAGCTACCAGTGACCCTCAGGCCCAGACTCGCGAAACCGCTGGGCCACCTTTACTCGGGGGAGGAGGTTAGGGGCCACTCCTTCGCAGAACTCGTGCGGGATTCTGCTTTCGTAATAAGCGTCGGGGACCGTGTCACCGAAACTCTCGGGGCCATGGGGAGGGCACCGGACGTCCAGGTGGTCGACAGCAAGGAGAACAGGCGTGAGAGGGCGCTCCCAGAAGTTGAGTATGTTCGCCAGATCGATGTGCACAACCCGGCGGGGACGGTGACGGATGAGGCCATCAATGGGATAAGGGAGGCCTTTAGGGGAAATAAGCCTGTAAGGGTCCTTGTCGAAGGCGAGGAGGACCTGCTGGCGATCCCGGCCATCGCGGTCGCACCCGACTCTGCCATGGTCTTCTACGGCCAGCCGGGGGAGGGCATCGTGGCCGTGAAAGTTGACAAGGAGTCCAAGACGAGGAACAGGGTCATCCTCTCCGAGATGGGGATTCCGGAAATACGCTGACCGCGTGTTTGATTTATATCCCCCACGGGGCAGGGATGTTCGACTTGCAGGCAGAGAAGAAATCCGAGTCCAAGGTCCTAGGAAGGTCCTATGTCGAAATGAAACTTGAGGGGAGGGCGGGGAAGCTAACAAGGAAGGAGGCAATCGCCGCGGTCGCCGAGCAGCTGGGCGTCGCGCCCGAGAACATAGGTATAGTCGGCCTGGACGGCCGGGCTGGTACCACCGACGTCTCGGGTAGGTTCTACGTTTACTCTTCGGCGGAAGCAAAGAAGCGAGTCCACCCCAGATATCTCGAGGAGAGGATGCTCACAAAGGAAGAGAGAGAGAAGCTGAGGCAGGAAAGGAAGAAGGCAGCGACGGCCGCACCTCCGGCGGAGACGAAGAAGTAGATGTCAAAGCAACAGCCCGCTCCACCCGCTCCGGCGCCCATGCCAGCCGAGGCTGCACCCGTAGAGGAGAAGAAGCCAGAGAAGAAAGTGAAAGTGAAGGCGCCGAAGAGGCGCATCCAGGTCCACAAGCTCTACAAGGTGGAGGGCGACACCCTGACGAGGCTCAGGAAGGAATGTCCGAGATGTGGCAGGGGGTACTTCATGGCCCAGCACGAAGGCAGGCTCACCTGCGGGAACTGCGGATACACGACGTATACTTCGAAGTCTTAGGAAAACTCGGTCATCAGATCCCTCAGCATCTTCGACATCCCCGGGGTCAGGAAAGGCTGGAAGGGCCTGAAATACTTCTGCCCCTTCGCGGTCGACACCGTCTCCCTGCTTCCCAGGGCGGCGTAGGACCTGAGGAATGCCCTGGCTACCTTCTCCATCGCCTCCTGGCGGTTCGAAAGCTTCGCGGTATAGTACAGGAACTCAGCCAGGTCCCATGCCCTGTCCCCTCCTTGGGAGGCCTGCTCAAGGTCCGTCAGATAGAGCCCCTGGGGCGAGACTACAACGTTACTGGGCTTGGAGTCCCCCAGCGCGATCCCCTCTCCGTGTACCTTCGCCATCAACTCTGCGTAGGCCGAGACGCTCTCAAGCCCCTCCATGCCCCCCTTCAGCAGGTCGTCTATGACGGTAGAGATGGTCGGGCCGGCGACGAACTCCTTGACAAGAATCCTTTCCCCTGGCGCGACCGCGACGATGGAGGGGACGTGGACTCCGATGTTTCTGAGGGCCCTGGTCATGGCATATTCCCTGTCCAGCCTCGCCATGGGCGACATGCTGAACCTGTTGGCCGCTGCCGCCCAGAGTCCGAGGAGGGCCCACTTCAGGGACCGAACGTCCGCATAGTTCTTGACAACCACGGAGGCTTCCCTGTCCCCGTCGCGGAAGCTGTGGACGCGTGTGGTGGAATAGGGCTCGCCGATGTCGCGCTCCCTCATCGTGTGGGAGGAGAACCCCAAGATCATCGCGAGAGTGTTTTCGAGGAGCGAGGCATCCGATATGAAGGCGCCCTCTTCGAGCTCGAGGAGCGAGCGGGGCCTCTGCAGTTCCGGGAGGGGCTCTGGGGCCTCCCTTATCCTCTTGAGCTTCGACTGGGCCTCCCGCCTGTAGACGGAGAGCCCCACCCTACCTGCATATCCATGGACAGCATATTGTGTTACTCCTCTGGTCGTCAGAGTGAAGATAGAATGGACTTTGGTGAAGGCGTCGCCACGCATCTTCTCGGGGACCATCCTTACCCCCTGGTAGCTTTCGGTCAGGAAGCCCCGGGGAGCGATGGATGATGCGGCAGAAGCAAACCCCTGAATGGATTCAGCCCGGTTTTCTCCTGCCTGGGCGCAGCTGTAGGTCTTCACGTAGCTGTAGAGCGCCGGAGGATAGATGGCTGCCCTCTTGGAGAGCTTGTCGAACAGGAAGTAGTCGTAGGGGACGATGAGGTTCCTGCAGAAATCACCGTAGTCCGAGGCGAGTTCGAGGAGCGCCTCAACGATCACCCGCTTCTTGTATTCGAGTTCGGCGGAGCGGAAGAGCTCAGGGTTGCTGATCGCCTCGTGGGCGTTCAGGAGTCTGCCTACAACGAACTCTCCGAGATAAGCCGTCTTGGCGTCCTGCATGAGTAGCTCCTGGTCGACGATCAGGGCCGAGGCGGCGACAGGCTTCTCAACGTACTTGTACCTGACCCCCTCTCCAAACCGCTTCGAGACCACGATCAGGTCGTAGTCCGAGTCGGGGCGAGCGTATCCGGCGACCTTCGAACCGTAGGCAGCAAGACCCACAATTGAAGATGGGTCAACCAGTGATGTGGCGATGCCTGAGAGCAGCGAGCCTTCGTCCTGCGAGAGCCTCAGGATTTCATCTTCTTTTCTATCTCGGCTGCCTTCGCAAGCACATCGGGGTCAAACCTGGCGGACGCCACAGCTTCGATGCCAATCTTGGCTTTCACCTCGGGGGCGACCCAGGTGACTGGAAGGTTCTTCGCTATCCAGGCGTCTCCGGCCTTCTTGTTCAGGCTCGGGTCGGACAGGTTGGGCTTGAACTTCCTGGCTATCAGGGTCGCGAGGGCCTTTTCAGAGAACAGAAGCTTGGCTGGCACAGTCCTTTCGCTGTCCGCAAAGGACGCCTCGTAGAGTGTCGTCGCGCTTTCGTCGCTCATCACGTTGGTCCTGCTAAGCTTCCTGACGAGCTCGACGTAATGCGTGAACTCGTGGGCTGCGACCGCTTCGATCGTACCCTTCGAGCCGAAGGCCACCAGGGCGGCTGAGAACTGGACCAGAATCACCAGGCCACTAGAGGCCACCATGGGAGAGACCCGTGCGTAATGAACCCCTGTCTCACCGTATTCGGCCCCGGACCTCGACAGGGTCAGTGTGGGCTCGATGTAGTAGGGCGGGTATCTTAGTCCGCTCGCCTTCTCCACGCGTGCGACGGCGCCCTGGACGTATTTCATCCGAAGCCGGACCTTCTTTGCCATGGCCCTCGGAACCTTCTCTTGCGCAACCGCCTGGTCGAGAAGGATAAGGGGGTCCACGATTTCGACGCCGGGCTATCGCTCTTAATAATCTTGGGAACTCAGTCCGCGAGTTTGAAGGCTATTGACGGATAGCGCCTGGAGACTTCCATGAAAATCTCTGCGTGCAGCACTCCGGGGATCTTCCCTATGACGTCGTAGACGGCCCTGTGCAGCTCGTCCAGCGACCGTCCTTTCAGGTTCGCGATTATGTCGAAGCGCCCGGTGACTTCGCGGATCAGCCTCACCCCCTCCACCTTCTCGATATCTCCGAGCACGGTCTCCCGCAGCTTCGGGTCGATGTTGAGGCCTGCGAGGGCGCCCGCCTTCATCCCGAGGCTGTCCTCGTTCACTATCACGGTGAACTTCTCTATGACCCCCCTCTTCTGAAGCCGCTTTATCCTGCTGTAGGTGACGGAAAGGTTGACGCCCAGCTGCTTGCTGAGCCTTGGGACGGAGACCGATGCGTCCTGATATAGAGCGGAGAGAATCTGCATATCGATGTTGTCGAGCCTTGCCATGATACACTTCTTCTGGATTTGGGAAGCCCGCGCTGATATTTTTGCTTTTCAGCCGGATTGACCCGAGCTCACGGGACTGCCTATGTCTGGAGGACTACGCTACCGCGGATTTCGCTTCTACCCGCACTGCGTTGACCTGGTAGACCTCTTCACTAATCGTGCCGCCCCTGACCAACTTCCTCTTCTTCGAACCTTCCTCCTTCGACTTGTACCCGATTCCCCTGCTCATGAGGACGTACTTCTTCCCGCTCCCTAGGACGTCCCCCCTCATGGGAAAGCCTGCCTTGTCGCTCCCGCCCGTTATCTTGATCGTGCCGGTGAGGCCAAGAGAGGTCGCGTCCAGGACTTCGCCGACCTTGCGACCCAAAAGGGGTTGGGCGGTCTCGTCCTTCAGCTCCTGCACTTCCGACTTGCCCGTCTTGGCGTCTGAGAGGACAAGCTTGAACGAAGCCATTTCAGGGCCTCCGAATTTTCCGTGGATATAAGCCCTTAGAAGCCGAACATGGGGTCGGTCTTAGATCTTATCTCGACTATCTCCTCCAAGGCCTGGCGCTCGTCCTCGGTCATGGAGCCCAAGAGCTTCTTCCTCAGGAGCCTGGCTTCGTGGCTCTTAGGGAGGGTGTAGAGGATGTCGTTTTCCTTCACCTGCCTTCCGAGGGTGGGGCCGTCCACGGAGACCGCGACCTTCTCTCCCTGCTTTGCCTCGGTGATTGGCTTGCCCCCGTCCTGAACCTGCTCAACGAGGCCGATATCCTGCCCCTCCTTGGACATCAGCTTCACCTTCGGCTTGAGGATCCCAGCCTGAACCTCTACCCCGAAGACCGCTGGGTCGTTCCTCCGGAAGAAGGTCCCGGGGATGACCTTGAGCCTGCAGGGGCGGGTGAGGTTGGAGAGGGCTGCCTTCTCGTCGGCCTCCTTCTTGGCCAGGGACCAGTTGACGTAGTTGTCAATCACTTCGTAGATTATGCCTGAGACGAAGATCGGCGTCTGGCCGACGAACTCCTTCGCCTCCGGGAGCACTTTGGAATCGAAACCGAGGATCGCTCCGAGGTAGGGGTCGTGCTCCCCGACCACCTCGGCGTCGACGATGTCGTTCTTCGAGATGTCTCCGATGTCTGCCTGCCTGACCGGTACGCCCCTCTCTTCGAGCATGCGGAGGAGGGCCTCGAGGCCTCCGACGCTCCCCGCCTTCACGATGACCCCCATGTTGTCCGTCCTGACGACTATGCTGGAGAGCTCCTTCTCCATCTCGGTCTTGAGCGCCCGGAACTGTCCGTCCGTCCTGAACGACGCCACGGAGGTTCCAGCGACCACCCCCTCAAGGTCGGCAGAGACTAGCTTGACCCCCGCCGCCGCGTAGACCACGTCGACGGCTGTGAACTTGTCCCTGGGGTCCCGCATCTCGTCCAGGGCCTTCGGCATGAACAGGGCTTTGACCTTCGACTTAAAGGCCCCGTCCTTCCTCACGAGGGCTACTGAGTCCCCTACTTTGAGCCTCCCCTCGGTGAGGATCACGTTGGCTGTCTCTCCGATACCGGTCTCTTCCTGCATTTCGAGGATGATTCCCCTACCTCCAGGCGCGTTTTCGACGACCTGGAGCTTGCCCTTCAGGAAGTGCTGGGAGAGTCCGATGAGTACTGCGAGGAGCTCTGGGATGCCAGTCTTGGTCCTCGCGGAAACCGGGACCACGGTCACCTGCTCGCGGAATTCTTTGACCCGGTAGTAGGCGTCCGACTGGAACCCGAGCCTCGAGAGCCCCCCCACCACGTTGTACAGCCTCTCCTCCAGCTCGTCGTTCCACTCTGGGGGTTGATCCTTGAGGACGTTCAGGAGCGCGCCCTGGCTCCCCTTCTTCCACCCCTTGATCATGTCGATCTTGTTCAGCGCTACCAGAAATGGGACCTTCCGCTGCTTCAGGATGTCGATGCTCTCGAGGGTCTGGTTCTCGAGGCCCTTGAGGACGTCGACGACCACGATGGCTATGTCTGCCGCGGACCCGCCCCTTAAGCGTAGGTTGGAGAAGACAGCGTGGCCAGGAGTGTCGATCATGAGGAGCCCCGGGATCTCGAAGCCTCCACCTGCCCGAGAAAGGAGCGGACCGCAGATCTGCTCGAGGGTCTCCAGCGGGAAGAAGCTGGCCCCGATTTCCTGGGTTATGCCTCCGACCTCGCGCGCCTGGACTGCCGTGCCACGCAGTGCGTCCAGAAGACTGGTCTTGCCGCTATCGACGTGTCCCAGCACTACGGCAATCGGCTGGCGCAGCCGTGGTTTCGGTTCCGGCATGGTCCATCAACTCTCCCGGTATTTCGCCCTCACCCATTCGACTTGCCGAAGAAGGCGGCCTGCTCCTTGGTAAAGCTCTCCGTCGAATCGGACGCGTGTATCGCGTTGTCGGTCAGGCCGAGCCCGAGGTCGCCTCGTATCGTGCCTGCAGCCGCCTCCCAGCTCTTCGTCGCCCCTACCATCCTCCTCACGGTCGCGACAGCGTCTCGCCCTGAGAGGACCGCGCCGACCACGGGTCCCGAAGTGATGAAAGTAACGAGTTCCCCGAAGAAGGGTTTGGCGCTGTGGACGCTGTAGAACTCCTGGGCCTGGGCCTTGGTCATTCTGAGCATGTGCAACTTCTTGACGGCGAAGCCCTTGGCTTCGAACCTCCCTATGATCTCCCCGACCAGACCCCGCTTCACAGCGTCGGGTTTGACTACGATGAGTGTGTCTTCAGTTTCGGTCATTGCTCCCTGCCGCTCCTTGCCCACTTAAGCTTCCGCGGGTCGCGGCCCAGCTTCAGCTCGTTAACCTTGCACTTCGAGGAGCAGAAGGACAGAGTGGAGCCGTCGTTCTTTACGAACATGATGCCGGCGCCGAGGCGAACCTCTTTGCCGCAGAAAGCACATTTCTTTGGAACATACATCTCAGACTACCGCACCCCTTTCCTTTCATGGCCTTTGAATCTTGGGATATAAAGCCGTCTGTAAATCGCAGCTCGTCGTCTCTCCAATAGATGGGGTTGGGAGTGGCGGAGTTGGACCAGTAAGACGTGGAGTGTCACTTGAGCTTTCGGGCTTCGCGCTCCGTTTCTCTCAAAACGAGTACGTCGGCAAGCTTGATCGGACCCTTGACGTTCCTGGTAAGGATTCTCCCCTTCTCTTTGCCTTCGAGTATCTTAACGCGCACCTGAGTTATCTCTCCAGCCACGCCGGTCCTGCCGACAATCTGAACAACTTCGGCCGGGGTTAGGGTCTCGACTTCTCGCTTGCTCATGCGGGCTTCTTCAGCCTCGCCAGCTCTTGGGTTACCTGTTCCAGAATCTGGGCTCCTTCACCCGCGTCCAGGACCGCGGCAGAGGCCGTCGACACGTCGATGCCTATGGCTGGCCCGATCTGGTCCTTCGAAGGGACGAAGACGAACGGAATCTTCCGCTCCTCGCAAAGAATCGGCAGGTGGGCGACCACTTCGGGGGGCGTGACGTCTTCCGCGATCACCACGAGTTTGGCCATCCCTCTCTCGATTGCCTTGGTGGTCTCGTTGGTCCCCTTGCGGACCTTCCCACTGCGTGACGCCTGTCTCAGGACCTCGTAGGCGGCCTCGGCCACTTCCTTCGGGGTTTCAACTTTGACGTAGTAGGGCTTAGGGGTCATCTTCTCGTATCTCCCAGACCCGCCTTTCGAGACCCCGTTATAAATAGAATGGCGAAAACCTAACCCTTTCGGCCAGTGGCAACAACATCCTAATCGATTGGGCCCGCGGATAAATGCCAACTCCAATCTTCTGGTCTCAATCGCTCTCTGCCTACAATTACCTGCTCGTGAGGATGCAGGTGCGCGGGGAGTCTACCCTGCAGAACCCCACTCGTGGAAACTGGACGATTTCACCGATTTTCAGCCTGTCGAATGCGGCCTCCGCAAGGCCTGTGGTCGTCCTTAGGCTGTCCTTGCTGAACGAGCCGTCGTCGCCGAACAGAAGGCCCGGCTCAATGAGCTTCACCTCTACTCCATCGTCGGTCACCCACTGGACCTTCCTCATCTCCCTGACGAGAGCTTCACCAGAATACTTGGCGGCTGGCTTCCCTCTGCCAGGCTTGAGTTCGACGTTGTAGAGGTCCATCAGCCTGAACTTCTGCCCCTTCAGGGCCTCCAGGTCGCTCTTCGAGACGAAGAACTTCCCATCGGTCTCGATCACCCTGTGCCCGAGGTCCTTCTCTGGGTGGAAGGGAATGGCTGCGTCTCTCTTTGGCGCTCCGTGTACCTTGAGCTCCACCGGGTCTGGGACGAAGAAGACCCTCTTTGACACAGGGTCCAGGAGTTTCCTGTTGATCGAGAGGAGGATGCTCCAGTCATATTCGTGCTCGGTCTTGGTGTAGCCGACGTGGACGGTGAACTCACGGATGGCCTCGGGGACGATCCCCCTGCGCTTGACTCCTTCGACGGTCGGCATCCTCGGGTCGTCCCATCCTGAGACGAGCTTCTGCTCGACCAGGGGCCTGAGGAGGCGCTTCGCAACCGGGGTCCCCTTGAAGTTGAACCTCGAGAACTGGATGACCTCAGGACTCCTGAAGGAGAGGGCATCCCTGATCAATTGCTGCAGTTCGTTGCGGAATTCGGAGCTCCGAAGGATGTGAGTTATGCCGCACATCTCGTCTTCGACCGCGTTGGCCAAGTCGTAGGTCGGCCAGAGGGAGTACCTGCTCCCTGTGAGGGGATGAGGATGGTCGATCACACGGAAGATGTTTGTGTCGCGCAGGGAGTAGTTCAGGTTCTGCATGTCCCCCTTGAACCTGATGACGTATTCCCCCTCCTTGTGCTTCTTGGCCAGGAGCTCGTCCCAGACCCGGAGGTTCACCTCCACGGATGAGTCTCTGTGCTCGCAGGCCGTCCCTTCAAAGCGCAGTTTCTTGACCTTCTCGGCGTCGCAGGAGCACGCGTAGGCTTTGCCCTGCTCGAGGAGCTTCCTTCCGTAGGAGTAGATGACCTCCATGTCGTCGGAGACGCTCTTCTCGTGGTCCCACTGGATCCCAAGCCACTTTGACCCCGTCCGGAAGGACTCGTAGTAGCGGGGGGCGACCTTGCGGGGGTTGGTGTCCTCGAAGCGGAGCCAGAGCTCCCCGTCGTACTCCTCCTTGTAGAGGTAGTTGATGGTGAAGGCCATGGCGTGGCCGACCGTCATGAATCCCGAGGGCTCCGGTGGCAGCCTGAAGGCGGTCTTGCCTTTCACCGCGTTCGCGAGCGGGGGGAGCTTCCTGACCTCCGGGGGCCTGGGCCCCGTGACCAGGGCCGCGGGGTACTTCTTCTCCAGCGTTTTTGCCTGCACCGGACCAGACATCGAGTTGACCCTCCGAACGACCGAGACCACCTCCTTCGAGACCTCGGAAGGGTTCGACCTCAATTCGGGGAACTCGGCCAGGACCCGACCGATGACGGCGCCGACCTCTGCCTTTCCACCGTGCTTTGTGGCGTTCAGCAAGGCCCCTTCCTCGATGGAGGAAAGGACCTTCTCGGACAGCTGCGGCTTCTTGTCTACCATTCCCGCTCTACTGCGAAGCGGGCGAACTGCTCGAGGAGCG
>JAPCJI010000012.1 GCA_027887005.1 Nitrososphaerota archaeon | reverse complement strand
GATGTAGGGGCGGTTGAGAACGGTGGAGAACCCCAAGGAAGTGAGGGCATCGTCTACATCGAGCTCGAGCGGAAACCCCGTCTTAACTACGGCCTGTCGAAGTTTCTCCAGTTTCTCTGAGTCCAACTAATCGTCAAGGGGAATCCCGTAAGGGACTCCTGTAAAGCATTCGGTCCCCGTCTCAGGCTCCTAAAGAAGTCCGAGGAAGAAGTGAGCATGAAAGGTTGATGCCTGCTACACCAACCTGCTTGTTTGAGTGGTGAGCTTCGAAATGCGCTAAATCGTGCTGAGAGATGAATAGCCCGGCTAGGATTCGAACCCAGGCATCCCAGCGAAGTGGAAGATTGGTGTTTATATCGCGAACACGGGTGATGATGTTGTATGCCCAAGTCTAGCGGAACTCAGTTAGGAAGGACTGATGGGCTCGGACCCGTACGGGTAGGAGCCCCGTCGGGCCCGCGAAAAACAACTTCCACGTTGTCGGTTCAGGAAATGATTGCTTCCCGAAGACTTCTACCAGTCTGTGGCTCCAATTTCGCGTAATCCCACGAGGTAAAGTAGACTGGGGTTATTTCGAATACAACATAGCCGCCTTTCTTGACCTGCTCCAACACCGATTTGACAAAGGGTTGGCCTTTCTTAACGTACTTTGCGAGAATCTTCTCACCGTGAGAGAGGGCCTCTCTTTTGGCAGTTATGATTCTGGCGGTCCCCTTCCCCTTCACACCCTTGTAGGGCCACTTGTCGCTATCCACATCAAAATAGATCCGACTTCTCCTCCTTACATTGGTGGCCTTTTTCAAGGCTGGTTCTGTGTAGAAGTACAGCTTGGTCTTGGCCGTGTCGAAATAGTACCAGACTGGGTGTATCATGGGGGTTCCGTCGGCGTTGGTCGTCCCAAGGAGAAGCGTTGACTTGCTTTGGGTCAGAAACTTCCTAGCTTCGCGTTCCGAAATCCCAATCCCTTTTTCACCTTCGAAAGTCTTCATCCTCCAGGCCTCTCGCATATCCGCCTACTTCAAGCAAGCCATGAGCGTTGGACGAAGTCCATGAGATTAGTTGAATCATACAAACCTTCGAACCGCTCCCCTTTGAATCGGGGTCGTGATCTTGCTACTCGATTCACGCTTGACCTGACACCTCTATGACCACCTTACCTCGGGCGTGACCCTCTTCCAAGTACCGCATTGCGTCAGACGCGTTACCCAATGGAAAACTCCTGTCAACAACGGTATTGACTTTGCCGGCTTCAGCCAAAACTTTCAGAGCTTCTAGGTCTTCTCCGTCTATCTTCGCCGCCAAGAAAAAGATCTTTTGTCCGAACAGCGCGGACAGCACCTTTGCTTTGGCCATCCGGAGGAGCACCCTCGCAAACCCACGCTTCGTGTCAGCCCCGACAAGAACGAGTGTCCCTCCTGAAGCAAGAATTCGGTGGCGGTCCGACAGCGGCAGCGTCCCTACTACGTCCACCACAAGGTCGTATCGTAGGCCTTCGCTCACGAAATCATCCATCGAATAGTCGATGACCCTATCCGCGCCTAGGGAACGGGCCAGTTCCATCTTCCCGGCGCTGCAAACTCCCGTGACCTCTGCCCCGAAGGACTTCGCAATCTGTACAGCGTATGTTCCAACTCCTCCTGATGCGCCGATGATCAGGACCCTCTGTCCCGGTCGAACCCGTCCTTTGTCTCGCAACGCCTGCAGGGCGGTGATCGCTGCGATGGGGAAGCCGGCAGCCTCCTCGAACGTAAGATTCGCCGGTTTGAGCGAAAGCCTGTCCTCGCGAGCAGAAGCGTACTGTGCGAAGCTCCCCCGGCCCGTGCCGAAGACCTCGTCCCCCGGCTTGAAGCGTGTCACGCCTCTCCCAACCTCTTCGACCACCCCAGCCAGATCTGCTCCCTGTACGACGATCTTGGGTCTCAGCAACCCACCTCCAGAAACGCGCATTATCAGCGGGCCTCGCATCGAATACTTATCGACTGGATTGACCGAAGCGGCTTTGACCCTTACCAGAACTCGCCCATCTGTAAGAATTGGCTTGGCCACATCCTGAAGCTCCAGCACTTCGGGAGGGCCGTACCGGTGGGCTACGACCGCCCTCATCGTATCGGACCGACTTTCCGGTGTGGCTTCATGCATATTTCTTCAGCAACACTTCTGTCCCGCCAAGCATCTCGTCGAGCTCTATGGGCTGCCCTTCGAGCACGTCGCTCACCTGCCTCTTTGCCGTGTCCGCGAGCAGGGCGCGAAGATCTCTCGAGAGTTCGACTGAATCAGTCCTTTTCGACCCCTCTTCTGTCCTCAGCATCACACGGTCCCCCAGGATGTCGAGCGTGAACCTCTTCGTGTTGAGCGTGACCTTCTCTTGAGTCACCCTTAGCGTGTGCAGAGGCGTGTAGGTCTCGAGTGCGTGGGGGGAGTAGATGAAACCGTCCGAGCCCACCTTCAGCTTCATCGAATCCTGCTTCATCTCTAGGGAGCTCCCGTTCCACTTCGCTTTCACGCCATTGCCAGACGAGCTGATGTAGCTCCAGTCCCCCGTTCCCTTTACCGACCACCAGGAGGAGAATCTCCCGTGCCTGCCCCAGTACCTCCTGCTGAACCATTTGTCTGACTGTTCATCAGCATCGATGGAGATGGGACCAATCTTGACTACGCCTCCCTTAGGCCCTCGCCTCAGGCTCACCGGCCCGACGTCTATCGAATCTTGAAACTCGTCAGAATCGAGACGGACGTAGGGCGGCAGGTCGACTTCGATTTCGGCCTCGCCCACCATGGTCGTTTCAATGCGAGTCTGGCTGATAAGATCCTTAATCCTCTTGCCGGAAACTTTCACTGTCTCCTCCTCTGTCGCCTTCTCACCCCTGAATGGTATACCGAAGGTCGTCACAGGTCCGGCTATTACTGCGCTTACGGTGCCCATCGGAGTGTCAAAAACGGCTTTGACGTCTCCGTTGACGACGCACCCCACAGCCTTCTTTGACTTGCCTATTGGGAGTCCGATCGAGTCAGCCTTGGCGGAGAGCTTGGTCTCTCCCATTTCTATGATGGTGGTCGGCCTGAGAAGTAGCGGCGGCCCCGTTGCCCTGAGCCTCTTGCCGTTCATCCTCAGAGGGTCGGGGGAGGCTTGGCGGACGACCATGGAAGCCAGGCCAAAGAAGACCGTTGCAATCGCCAGGTTGGGAAGGTATGAATTGAATACCCGTGGGAGCGCGTCTGACTGCAGACCTGCCACCCAACCCAGAATCAGTATCGCAATTATGGTGGTGAATGTCCAGATGGCTGTTCGCCCCAGGAGGCTCGAAGCCGCGCGAATGGCGCCCCTGTCGACCTGAACCTTGGACAATTCATTGAGAAGGCCGAACCCGAACGCGACGAAGAGGAGGGTCGCCGAGTACTGGGACACCCCGAGGATCCCCCTCACAATCCATGCTAAGACAAAGACTCCGGAAACGACATCCAGCAGGATTGAAAGTCTCCTGGTGCCCTGCCTTAGCGTCCCTTCCTTTCCTATCTCAATCAACGACTTCGCCTCCCAGTGCTTCGTTCATCAGAGCAAGCGTCCTGACGAGCAATCTTCCCCTCTTGGTTAGCTGATAGCCCCCTTCATCTCCATGGGCGACCAACCCCATCCGCAGCAGGCTCTTCAGATGGTGAGACACCGAAGCAGCTTCGAGATTGGTCGACGCCTTCATCTCGGAGAAGGTCCTGTTTGCAGAGTACAGCAACTTCACAATCCGAATCCTTTCGATGTTTGCCAGTGATTTCAGTACGTCAGCGGCAGTCCCCTCCGGCATCGCGGAGACGAGGTCGTCCACTGCACGCTCCCCTTTCTCAACGAGGCTGGACCTTACGTTGTCACGAATCAACCGCACCAAGTCCTTGGCAACCACGGAGGATGGCTCGGTGTCCTGTATGTCGCGGCTGCCAAGGTCAACTCGTATGGACCCTGGGTACGATTCGGATGCCGGCTCTCTTGCCTCTCTGACTGCGTCCCTGACTTCTTCCATGATTTGAGCTCTGAGTTGTTTGATTTCGGCTCGAAGGTCTTCCCCCAGGTCTCTCTTGTCCACCAAGTAAATGGGCCTATACTCCCCAGGAAGATATGGTATATAGACCTTTACTTCTTCCTCTGTCTAAGATAAATCGGTGTTTACTTAGGTCGGCGTCCACAGCAGCTTGGATCTTTCGCCCTGCTTCAGCTCCAGGCTCAACACTCCCATCACTTCTTCAGGGACTTTCGTCATTCCACCCTTTCCGACGGTCGTAGTTCCGAGAAGGATCTCTTTCGTCAAGATCTGTCATGAATCACTTGGGAAGCGAGGTCCAAGAAGAAGCGGTGCCGCATCTCAATGGCTACGGGTGCCTTCTTCGCTTATTAGGATGGACGACCTCTCCGACCTGCCTTGAAGTCCAAGTTCACCTACGTCGGAATCAGGGTGAAGAGCATGAGGAAATCCCTAGACTTCTACACGCGGTTCCTTGGGATGAAGGACAAAGGCCATACCAGAATCGAGGTGTCAAAGGGAGACATCGCCTACCTGGAGTCCGAAGAAATGAAGGTCGGCATTGAGCTAAACCACTACGACGCCGACAGTCCGTTCAACACAAAGTACGTCGTGGGAGAAGGGCTGGACCACCTTGCGTTCGGCGTGAAGGACCTTGACAAGGCGCTGAAAAGGGCCAAGAAGCTTGGCTACAGGCTGAGGGACGACATCAAGACTGAGAAGAGCAGGTGGGCCTATGTCGAGGACCCGAACGGAATCTGGATTGAGCTGTTCAAGACCGATCTGTGAGCACCCTATCTACGCCCTTCCGTCCTCTGACCGACGGAACCGTTATACCAGCATTCGAGCAAATAAGCGAGGCAACGGAAGATGCGAGCAATCATCCACAGCATACATTCACAAGTCCCAGCTACAATAAAGAAGCTCGGACACCCTGTCGACACGATTGTCAGCCTGGACTCGCACCTCGACGTCTCTCTAGGAGGAGACGAGAAGCTATACCCCAAGAAGCTCAGGTCCATCGCTGCCCGGACGGGTGCACATACAGCCTTCCGAAGAATCCCGGAAGGCCCTCGGATTCCGAAACGAAGGACGCAGACGAATAGGTTCCAGCCTAGGTTCATCATCGCAATACCTCATCTGATGCTCGCGAGGCATGCCGCGGACGTAGAATCAAGACTTCCCGCGTCGCTTAGACTGGGTGATCAGAGAGAATCCATCGCTTCGGTAGCCGAATTCCTGGAGCGTACCCTGGGAATCGAGCTCTACGAAAGCCCCCCAAGACCTCTGTCGGGCCTTGCACTCGGCCTCAAGGCCGGACCTTGGGTCCTCGACCTGGACGTGGACTACATCCAGGAGATGCAGAAAGAGTGCTACACCCAGATCAGGGGGGCCGGGCCTGGGGTGCTCCAGTCCATGTCCAGCGTGGTCCGATTCATCCGGGAGTCAAGACCAGAAACGATCACCCTTTCGGAAGCGAGGATCTCTGCCATCCGTGACCCAGGCAGCAATTTCTCGAATCTTATCGCAAGACTGGCAGCAATGGGATATGAGATGGAGGAGGATGGAGTCTATTCCGACGATGCCGAAGTCCTCAGGGGCATAGCAGTCTGCAAGGAATTCTACCAGACGGTCTCGCAGAAACTACTCGCCCAACACATGCCTGGAATGATTCGCGGGGACTTCAAGCGATTCAAGCGGGATGAGCGGATGGCGGCGGGAAAGTTCTTCCAGAGCCGAGGATACGCGGTCTAAGGTCCTTTCTAGACGTCGACTACCCTTGAGGCTGAGCGGTGACGTTGACCATCCAGTGGACACCGAACTTGTCAGTGACCATGCCGAAGGTGTCGCCCCAGAACTGCTTGGCGCCAGAAACACCTAAGTTTCCAGTCCCTGGCCAATGACCAGAGACACTTTGAGAGGACAGAAGAAGGTAGGAGGCCTTGTCACCGCTCTTCTCACCCCGTTCGACCAGAATGGCGGTGTCGATGGCCGCGCGCTGGCGCGCCTGGTGCGCTTCCAGATTGACAAAGGAGTGGACGGCCTCTACCCATGTGGCACTACAGGACTGGGGCCCATGCTCAACGTGGATGAAAGGAAACAGGTGGCCGAGACCGTAGTCAAGGAAGCATCCGGAAAGGTCCCGGTCATCGTCCAAGTGGGCTCCGCCGACACTGCTTCGACGGTCGCACTCGCCAAGCACGCTGAAAGGATAGGAGCCGACGCAGTGGCAAGCCTGACCCCATATTACTACAAACCGGGAGAGAACGCGACGGTCAAGCACTTCGAAGCCATATCGAGGTCAATCGGCATTCCGTTGTTCGCCTACAACATCCCACAGTTCACAGGGAACAACCTCAGGCCTTCAGTAGTTTCCTCCATGGCCAAGACAGGCACAATCTCTGGAATCAAGGATTCCTCCCGGGATTTCCTGCAACTGCAGGAGATCATCGAATCTGTCCCGGAGGGCTTCACGGTAATGAACGGAACCGAGGAATACGCCCTGTTCGCTTTGATGATAGGCGCAGCCGGTCTTGTTTCGGGAGGAGCGAACGCCTTTCCGGAGGCGATGAAAGCCCTCGTGGTCGCCCAACGAGAAGGAGACTACCAGGCAGCTCTTGCAGCCCATTGGGTCCTATTGAAAATCAAGGATGCGACCTCGGCAGGTCCAATACCCGCCTACTACGAAGTCCTTCGCAAGAGGGGAATCGACTGTGGGTCGCCGCGACCTCCAATTCTTCCGCTAGACGTGTCCGCAGCGAAAAAGGTCATGAGGGACCTGTCTCCAATGAGACTCTGGCAGGATCGTTAACACGATGCCCATCTGTCCGAAGTGCGGCAAGCTGATCAGCGAAAAGAAGTACAGGCGGCACCTGGGCAGGTGCGGAAGCCACCACAAGCACCCCGCGAAGCCCCTCGACCACCCGGAGAACTTCTTCACGAAGATCTGAGGCCCGAACGCCGTCGACGCCTTCGAGATTAAATAACTGAGGAGAAGCGGGGTGCACCGACGCCCTGGTAGTATAGAGGTCAGTATGCTGCCCTGTCAACGGCAAACGCCAGGCAGAGCGGCGGCGACCCGGGTTCGAAATCTATTGACGAAACTCCCGGCCAGGGCGCCTCTCCATGACCAAGGCTCCTTGCCGAGCGTCGTGATTTCCACAAAAACAGGCTTAAAGATGGCCGCAACCCAAATTGCTCCCATTGCTTATCTTGGATACAAGGCGCCAGTCGTTGGCCCAGGGCGACGAGGAAGGGGAGGGTCGCTCCTACAGGCCTGAACGCACGACCCCTCCTCAGACCACACAGAGCAAGGTTTACGATTACATCAAGACGCACCCTGGGATACACCTCAGGAAGATAGGGCGGGAACTGGGCCTTGCCACGGGTGACGTCCAGTACCACCTGTACAAGCTCGAGAACCAGGGTAGGGTCAACTCCTCGAGACGTGGACTGTACAAGCTCTTCTACCCGAGCGATCTGTTCGGAGAGACGCAGAAGAAGCTCCTCGGCGTCCTCTCACAGGAGACCGCGAGAGAAGTCTTGCTTAACGTCATACAAAACCCGAATACGAGCCAAGAAGAGCTAGCCCTGATTTTGCAGGTCTCCCAGCCCACGATTTCTTGGCACATAAAGAGGCTCGTAGAGTTAGGAATATTGCAAAAGGAACAAAAGGGCAGGACTGTGGCCTATCAGGTCCTGGGCAACACGGCTGAGATATTGATCTTCATGGAGAACTATCACCCAAGCGCGTGGGAGAAATGGTCCAGTAGGCTTGCGGACATGGTTCTCGCGCTCTCGGGCGACGAAGGAAAGGAGTACTGATGGCGAGTGGTACCTTTCTTCCTCCTCTTAGATATCAACGAAGTCGAGCTGTATGAATCGCTAAACCTAGTCGTCGCACTTTTCGCCATCACGCTTCTGGCAATTTCTCTAATGGCATACCGAAGGACGAATCTGAGAAGGTTGCTCTTCGTCTCAGTCGCTTTCGGATTTTTCGCTGTCCAGGCCCTGATAAGAGAGCTAGATGAACTCGCACTTGTCTTCGGGTCCGGGACTGAGCAAGTAATCATCATTATTCTGGATCTTGCCATACTGCTTTTCTTCTTCCTTGCGCTGGTAGTCAGCAAATAGACGCGGGAGGGACAGATGCATGCGATAAGATAGATGATTGTACCACAATAATGATTAAGCCAAGAATGAATCCAAGCCAAAGATGTGTTTCCTGAACCGGATCTCTCTCGACGCGGAGTCTCAGCCTACACGATGCGCGCTCCGGCAAGAAACGTTCGGAGCATCAAATCGCGAGTAAAGTCGATTGTTCATACTAACCCTTGGAGACGGATTCGGATACTTGTCTCTGGCCCTAGTCGCCTTCAGCGTCGTCCTCATAAGAAACAGAAACCCGCTGATAAGCAAACGCCTGCTTAGAGGGCCACTGAATTCGGGGAGCCGCATCAGAAGACTTCGGAGCAGAAGTCGTCGCCTCCATCTGAGCAACCTCAAACTCATAAGAAAAGGTCACACCATCGTCGCCCTACTTGGTGGCCTCTTCGTCATCATCCACGTCGCTTATTTCATTACTTATCCTATCAACGACGCAATACTTCTTGGCTACGTCGCTGTTGCCGCGGCGCTGTTCCTGGGTCTCACCGGAACAGCCTATCTCCAAAGGTTCAGGGAAGCCCGCTTCTACCACGGCTCGATGACCCTTGCGGCGATCGCGTTGATGACCGTCCACGCGGTCGGCTCCGGTTTCAACCTGCCAGTGTGGATAGCGACAGCTGCGCTTGCGGTCACGGCTGGCGTGGTCTTTGTGTTTGCAACGCGCCATGTCGGCAAGATGCTCGCTTAGGAGTTATGCAGAGTATGAACAGAAGAGAATTCATCCGAGGAATGGTGGTCACGTCTGCCCTCGTGGCGACTGGAGCCGTATCGGTCGTCGAATTTCTCGCGAGGGCAGGGTCTGGAGACCAGACCTACCAACTGCCTACCACCCAAAGTCAGTCGGTCAGCCAGTCATCTTCCAGGACACAGACACAGCAGCAGACCTCCGCGCCTCCGGGGTACGTTCTCATTGGCCCCTCGAGCGCCCTGAACGGGAGGACGTCTGCTTACTTCACTCACCCCGCATACGGTGACTCGATTCTCGTGAATGTCAATGGGACATGGAGAGCGTTCAGTTCCACTTGCACGCACGCACCGTGTACCGTTCAATATGGCGGCGGTTCGTCAATATACTGTCCTTGCCACGGCGCTACATTCAGCCCCAGCGACGGGACCGTTCTCGGCGGACCCGCGCCTGCCCCGCTCCCTGAATATGGGGTGCAGTTACTGGGAGGGAACTTGTACGTGACCGCATCAGTAATCAACTAGATGCATCCAAGGCTGGTTGTCAAGGCGCGTCGAAGGTGCGCCCTGACGAATTACTCGAAGTCGCTCAAGATGCTTATATACGGGGGAAAAGGCGACGGATTTCAGCTGCAATTCTGCGTCAACGATTCAGCGGCATGGACTGACTGATTCTGTGACTCTGACTTTGTAGGAAAAGAGAAAGAAATTGGAAAGCTTCAGCGAACTGGAAATAAGCAGTGCCATACAGAAGGGAGTCGACTCGGTCGGCTATCGCAAACCCTTCCCCATTCAAGAGAAGGCAATAGGCCCATTATTGGCTGGCCGCAGCGTCGTCGCCCAGGCCAAGGCAGGGTCCGGGAAGACGGCCGCCTTCGGCATACCGCTCCTTCACGCAGTCGACCCGCACGACAGGAGGGTCCAGGCGCTGGTCCTCGCCCCGACACGAGAACTTGCGGTCCAGATCACCGAGGAACTCGGGAGACTCGGAGCGTTCACCGGAATAAGGGGCGTTACGATTTACGGAGGGCAGTCGATGAACCTTCAGCTGGACGCCCTTAGACGCGGAGTGCAGGTTGTCGTGGGAACTCCAGGAAGGCTGATCGACCATCTCGAGCGCGGAACGATCAAACTCGACGCGGTCAGGTTCGTCGTGATCGACGAGGCCGACACGATGTTGGACATGGGCTTCATCGACGACGTCGACTACATTCTCTCAGGCACTCCCGACGACAGGCAGCTCAGCCTCTTCTCGGCTACGATGCCTAGGAAGATCGTTGAACTTTCAAGGCGGTACATGAAGGACCCCGAGCACATTCTCATCGACGAAGACGAGCCTTCTGCTGCGACCCTCGAACAGTTCTACGCCCGGGTCGAGCGGGACCAGAAGCTGGACCTTCTCCTTTCTCTGTTGAAGAAGGAGAACCACGGAAGCACAGTAATCTTCTGCCGGACTAGGTACGGAACCATACGCCTCGCCAAGGAACTGAACCGGCGATTCATCAACGCGGCCCAGCTGCACGGCGACCTGAGCCAGAATCAGCGAGACCACTCGATGGGCCTGTTCCGATCCTCCCGGGCAGACGTCTTGGTCGCCACGGACGTTGCCGCACGAGGCATAGACGTCAGGCAGGTCGGCTGTGTCATTAACTACGACGTCCCCGAAGACCCGCTTGTCTACCTCCACAGGGTCGGCAGGACCGCGAGGGCAGGGGACCTGGGCAAGTCATTCACATTCGTAAGCCGCGACGAGAACGCCGACTTCGCTAGGATTCAGAGCATGGCCAAGGCGCCCATCAAGCCTCTCAGGCCCAACGACGAAAGGCACGTCCCAATCGTGGAAAGGCAGGACCGGCACCAGTGGCGGCGCGGCCCAAGGAGAGGGGGAGACAAGTTCAAGCACCGTCCCAAGGCAGCCGGGTCGAAGTGGAAGAACTACAGATGAAGGGCTTTAACCCAGCATCAAGAACCACTGCGCCGAAGGCGACCAGGTGACATCGAATGGGTAAGCGGAAAGTACTGAGCGAAGCCAACCTAAAGGAACTCGTCATGCCTCAACAGGGCGAGATCCTTGGCAAGGCAATCAAAATGACGGGTGGGGACCAGGTCATAGTCAAATGCGCCGACGGAGAGACCCGCAACTGCCGCATCAGGGGCAAGCTGAAGAGGAGGATGTGGATTCGAGAGGGGGACATCGTCCTAGTTGCTCCCTGGGACTTCGACAACAGGAAGGCGGACATCCTCTGGCGCTACATCAGGGCCCACGCAGAGTGGCTAGAGCAGAACGGATATCTCAAGACAATCTGACCCGCTGGATTCGAGGCGCTGCAGGGTGCCGGAAGACATGGGATCCCAGAAGGGAGTCGATATCCTCATCGTGGGTGCCGGCGTCCTTGGAGTCACGCTCGCCTATTGGCTTTCCAGCCTCTACGATTGCAGAATCCTGCTGATAGACCAGGGCATGGGCATCGCGCCCCACACAAGCTCCCGCAACACAGGCGTCATCCATCGCCCCTTCTACCTCGACCCCAGGGCCAAGAGGGTCTTCGCTCGGACATCCGAAGCGTCATACCCGCTCTGGCGCGACCTTGCCAAGGAGTTCGGACTCTGGTGGAATCAGGTGGGAACTCTCGAGGCGGCCGTCAACGAAGCGCAGGTCTCGACGCTCGAAGAGTACTCGAGGTGGGGCCACGAGAACGGGATCGCTGAAAGCGAGCTCCAACTTCTCGACAAGGCGTCGGCGAGGGCATTGGAGCCGGAGGTGGATTGCAAGGCCGCACTCTTCTCGAAGGCCGACGTCTCCGTTGATTTCGGACAGCTGACCCGCCTCGTCTTCAGGCTTGCCTCGGCGAACGGCGTCAATTTCTTGGGCGGTCAGGAGGTCATGTCTGCCAGACGCGACAAGGACGGCGGCGTGGAGGTGGGACTCCGCAGCAAGAAGGGTCCCTGGCTCGTCCGCTGCAGGGTGCTCCTCAACGCGGCAGGCGCAGGAGCGCTGCGCATCGCCCACATGCTCGGCTCCGCCAGGGAGTACTCGGCGATGTACTTCCGCGGCGAGTACTGGTTCGTCGACGAGCCGTTCGCCTCAAGGGTGGGCAGGAACGTCTACACCCCCCCGAAGTATCCCGAGTTCCCCTTCCTTGACCCCCATTTCGTAGTCCGATACGACGGGCGCAGGCAGATCGGTCCGAACGCGGTGCTGGTGGCAGGCCCCTACTCCTACCAGGGCCCCGGATTCGCTTCCTTCGGTACCGCACTCGAGGCCCCCAACGCTCCCAAGCTGAACCTTCTCAGGAGCAGGACCTTCCTCGCCATGGTTGGCAAGGAATGGAGGAGTTCGCTTTCAAAGCGCGCGATGTGCTCCCGAGTGAAAGAGTTCATCCCCGCCCTCCGACCCGAGGCTCTAAGGTCGCGAGGAGTATCAGGAATCAGAGGATCGGTAATCGGCGAGGGGGGCTTCGTGCCTGAGGCACTCCTGTTCCACGATCGCAGGGTACTGCACGTTGTCAACTACAACTCGCCGGGTGCCACCGGGGCCCCGGCCTACTCTGCGATGCTGGTCGCCGAGCTTCGAAAGGAGGGGAGCCTTGAAGGCTTCAGGACGAAAGCGGCAGGCTCGCACAGCCGGTGGGACTTCGACCGGGCCCTGGCCGCGCTCTGACGTCCGCCCGAATACCTATTCCAGAACGTGAATATTCTTCTTGGCCCCGATTTCCTTCAGGATCTTCGGCCAGACGGAAACGCTGATCTCTCCCAGGTGTGCTTTCTTCAGAATCAGCATCAGTGTACGCGACTGACCGATGCCTCCGCCGATGGAAAGAGGCAGCTGACCGCTGGCTATTCCCTTGTGGTAGTCGTATTTCATGAAATCCATCTGGCCGCTGAGCTCAAGCTGTTTCTTCAGCGAGGTCGCATCGACCCGGATGCCCATGGAGCTCAGCTCATGCCTCCGCTTCGTAACCGGGTTCCATACCAGTATGTCCCCGTTGAGCCCGTGCATCGTCCTCCCGTCGGCTGACTTCGTCTCGGTGACCCAGTCGTCGTAGTCGGCCGCCCTCATCTCATGCGGGTTCCCGTTCTTCAGGACCCATCCGATGCCGACGATGAAGACCGCCGGATGCTGCTGAAGGAGGGCGGTCTCGCGCTGCTTTCTGGGGAGGGTGGGATAGGTCTCCAGGATGTCCTCTGCATGCATGAACTCGATTCTTTCGGCCATCTCCGGATACTTCGCGCGCAGCTGCGGGAATTCCTCGTGCACACGAATCTCAGCTCCTTTCAAGACCTTCCAGATTTTGGTCACAATCTCCTTCAGGAAGATGAGGTTCCTCTGCTCGTTCGTTATCACCCTCTCCCAATCCCACTGGTCGACGTAGGCGCTATGATCGTGGTCGAGGAAGTAGTCCTTCCGCACAGCTCGCATGTCCGTGCAGATGCCCTCGCCAATCCCCATCTCGAACTGGCGCAGCGCGAACCGCTTCCACTTCGTGGCCGCCTGTACTACCTGGGCGTCGATCGGATGCTTGTTGAAGTCGTTCGAGATGTGGAACTGCACCGGAGTCCGGGAGCCGTCCCGGTCGAGCATGTCGTTTATCCCGCTTTCCGCGTCGACGATGAGAGGGACCTGGACCATCATCAGGTTAAGCTCCTTGCAAAGATTCTGCTCGATGTACCCCTTGGCCAGATAGACCGCTCTCTGAGTCTGCTTGCGGTCAAGCAGGCTGCCGTAGTCAGTGGGCAGTGCTTTCTCAACTTCCTCATAGGTTCCTATTCCTGGTCCGGCGAGGTCTCCCTTGCTCTGGGTCATGTCTTTCAATCAGTCAGAGGGATTCGATTTAAAGGCTGAGCACGGTTCCCAGATGTGGAAACTGACGAGGTGGCTTTCAGCGGAACCTCTTTCTGTAGACTACATAGGTCGAAAGGTCATAACCGATCTTCGTAGCCCCACCCAGGTATAGGAGCGCCGACGGCAACCCCAGCACGAGAAGGCCCGCGCTCACAGGCCCAGCCGCAAATGCGCCCACGCTCCGAACTGTGTTGGTAATGGCGTAGGCGGGGACCCTTTCGCTTTCCTTGAACATCTCGGTCATCAACGCCTGTCGGGTCGGGACGTCCATCTGCGACAGACTCTGCCTCAGGAAAAGAAGCACCACAGCCGCGGTCAGAGTGCCCGCGAACGGTATGAGAATCAGAAGGATGCTCGAGGGGATGTGGGTGTAGACCATCGTCCTGAGGTTCCCTAGCCGTTCTGCGACGACAGCCGCGCCGTAGGTTGATGCGCCCGAGATCAGATTGGAGAAGAGGAAGATCGCAGCCAGTCCCGAAACGGGGACGCCATAGACAACCGTGAACCAGTACGAGAGAAGGTACTGAGACACGAAGCTTCCGCCGAAGGCGTCAACGGAGAAAAGGCCTGACAATCTTGTGACGTCCCTTCGTGCCTCTGGGCCCAGAGGACTCGGGCCGGATTCGTGAATGTATTTCCTCGTCGGAAATCTCAAACGAGTATAGATGGTGAAAAGGAGGAGCCCCACGACTCCGAACCCGATGAAGAGCGTCCTGAATACAGGCAAACTGCTGCCAAGATACCCGGGCACCGAGAGCGCGGACGTACCGAACGCCGATGCCGTGTAGCCAATCAAGTTGTACCGACCGAAGGCCTTCACAGCGCTCCCCTCTGCGACCAATTCAGGAAGTACCCCTGCCTCGACAGATTGGAACGGGCCCGCTTCGGTTCCGGTCGTGCTAACGTTCCCCAGGAAGCAGGCCAGGAGGATAGGGATTGGTTGGGTGCTCGCCGCCAAAAGGAGTCCCGACCCGAGCATGAGGAGACTGAACGCCTGCAGTAGCTTCCTCGATCCCGTGCGCTGGACGAGGTACGACAGGACAATGTTCGAGGCGGCATTCCCGGCAAGAATCGCTGCAAGGGCCACCCCGATGAAGAACGGTCCATAGCCCATCGAATTGAGATAGACTGGGATCATGACACTCATCAGGCCGGAGACGAAGACTCTCGATCCTTTCGCTAGGTAGACACTGCGCGGCCCGGACATCAAGTCCAACCTTTCCTCCCCACGCGCCCTATTTCCGGGTGTAGTCTAGTTTCGCTGTGCCCTTCAATTTCTGAGCGCAGTACTCGTAAAGGGCGTCGTAGGCGGGGAACTGCAGCCTCATGTTCTCGAAGTCGTCTCGGGATATCTGTCTGAAACCGAGGGCAGCCGCCTCCAGCCCCGCAGATTCTGGGGGAGGGTCGGAGATTTTTGCATCGGCGCCTCGGACAATCCTCGCGAGTTCGAGCAGGGCTGGGTCGCTCAGGCCATACTTCCTAATTATCGCATCAAAGCTGACGTACTCCCTGTCTCCTTCCCAGTAATGGGTCAGCTCGACCCCAGCCGCGTCAAAGGGGATTGCCCCCTCCCTCTTCGCGACATCCTTCACCGTTTCGGCAGGGACGAACAGGAATTCGGCGGCAGGGTCGACGAACCTCTTGATGAGCCACGGGCATGCAATTCTGTCCACCTTGGCCTTCTCCCGGGTCACCCACTTCACGCGAATCGCTTCCGAATAGGGATTCGACCATATCTAAGGCCTCCCGCGAGCACATCAGGGCCCTCCCCTTTGGTCCCAACGTATCCTGCCACCACTCCCCCCGACAGCCGCCGCATAAACCCAGACCTGACGTCCTTCTTCTCCAGCATCGCCGCGAAGTCCATGTCCCATGTGGCCCCGGCAACTATCCTCGGCAGGTTCTTGAAAGTGAATGCCTCCTTGCGCTTCGTCAACCCAAGCAACGACCCCGCAATCCTCATCGCGCCGTAGATGTAGAGGGCCAGGAAAGGGAAGAAGAGACCCCGAGGACGGACGAAGTCGTAAACGACGATTCGGGCCCTTGGCTTGGCGACCCTGGCCAGCTCCCCCGTGAATCTTTCAAGGTCCACGTACTTGGCAACGTAGCACGATACCACCGTGTCGAAGGAGGAGGCCTTGAACGGGAGAGCCTCAGCGTCCCCATTGACGAGAAGTGGAACATTTGAGAGCCCCTTGCCTTGGCCTATCCGGATCATCCGTCTTGTAAGGTCGATTCCCACGACCGTGCTCCCAGAGGCCCTAAGCCTCTCCTCGAGGAGAAGGGTGCCGCATCCCACATCCAGGACGAGCTTGGACCCACCCAACTCTGACTCCTCGGCCACCCAGGACTTCCAGTACCGGTCCTGGTAAAGCGTCGCAAAGTCGAGGGCCCGCTCATAGGAGTCTGCCAGCCCGTCGAAGATCTGGAGCGCCGTGTCCTTCAGCTCCTGGGTTGGTGGGGCATCGTCGGGAGGCACATCGAACAGGCCGCCCCCCCTTGACTTATCCTTTGGCAGAGCTATGCGCAATCGAAACGGTCAAAAGTCATCCTGGCTACGAGTAATTTCTTGGAGGAGCCCGCTCAAGGAACGAGGGAGAACGAGTGGTACACCCCGAAGTGGGGTCCGAGACGATTCAGGCTTCTTGTGGGAATGACCTTTGTTCCATACACTCTGATGAACGCGAGCTACACGGTGATAGGGTGCTTCGCAGCGCCATCCACCAATCTCTACCGGGCAGGGCTCCTGGCGCTGGTCTACCTCCTTGCCGTGGGGATATCCGCCCATGCGCTTGATGCCACCGCCCCGAACAGGCCCTGGGGTGCGTTCCTGACGAGAAACCAGCTCTTTGCTCTTGGCTTCGGTTCTCTCCTGCTTGCAGCTGGGGTTGGCCTGTACCTTGCGCTCGCCTTCGCCCCCTTTCTCCTCCTCGTCGGCGTCCTCGAGATCTTCCTCCTCCTCGCCTACAACCTAGAGCTCTTCAAGGGGCGCTTCCATACCGACCTGTGGTTCTCCTTCAGTTGGGGGTTCCTTCCAGTGGTGGCCGGGTATGTATTGCAGACAGATTCCTTCGCACCGATCGGACTTGCGGCTGGCATCTTCGGCTTTGCGACTGCATACGTGGAAATCAGCGCGTCAAGGCCCTACAAGGAAGCCAAGAGGACTGTCGTCGCAGGAGGCTCCCCCTATGCGAAGAAGTTCGAATCTATCCTGAAGGGCATTGTGCTCAGCGTGGTCGCGGTCGCACTCTCGCTTGTCCTTCTCAGGACCCTGAACTGACCGCGCGTTTCGGCTCTGAGGTGCGGCGCTACTCGATCGTAACAAACAGGTACGCCGTCTGATACAGCAGCCCGTCGGTTACGGTCACTCCGACCGTGTATCGGCCAGGAAGCAGACCGTTCCTGGCGGAGAGGGTCACGTCCAGGGGAACGGGGCCTGTCCCGGCGGGGACCAGAGTCTTGTCAGGTTGAACCGAGATGAAGGTCGGATAGGAGGTGAAGTTCTCCGAATCTGATACAGAGACTTTGAGCCCACTGGACCAGGAGCCGGTCAAACGCAGGTGGGCGGAAGCAGTTCCCCCGACCGACAGGGTCAAAGAATTGTCCCCCGAGGCAGACAAGGAAAACCCGGGGGCGTAGCTCCCGTCTATCAGACCTATGTAATTCCCGGTGGTAGATGTGAACCACAAACCAGACGAAGAGTACGCAATCGTGAGGTCGTTCTGCAGCTTGCTCTTGTCGTTGATAGGAGGGTCGGCCTCGCTGTATTCGGTAAGAGTCCCAGAGGCCGGGCTAAGGGCTCCAATACGGTTGGCGTAGTGCTCGTTGAACCAAACGGTGGACCCGCTGGAACGGACGAAATAGGGAAGCGCGGTGTTCGTGAAGCTCAGGGTTGAGGTCGGGTAGACTGTCCAGCCCTGCGATTTCAGGTCGTATCCGACTATGTTGGATGCGAGGTGTTGGGCGACCCAGATACCACCGGAGGATATCGAGAGGCTGTTCGCATAGGTGAGGCCGAGACCACCCTTCACCTGCCGTGGGGTCACTCCTCCGGACACGTTTCCTGGGTCGAAGGCGTAGAGTCCGCTCTCCGCTCCATGGAACGGGTCGAGCGCGACGTAGTACCCGAGGCTAGCGTTCACGAACTGGATGTCCACCGGAATCTGCGTCTGATTCTTAAATACGGGATACATCGTGAGAGACAGACTCGGAGAGATCCTTCCAAGGGTCCCGTTTTGAAGAAGGGCGGTGAACCAGAGGGCCCCGTCCGGTCCCGGCGTCAGAGTGTAAGGGATGTACCCCTTGTGAGGGATCGGGAGAACCCTGAAGGTCCCGTTGGAAGGGCTGTATCCAACGATCGAATTGGCCGCGTCGTCCCCCGCCCAGACCATCCCACGCCAAAGGGCGACTCCCCAGATGCCGCTCTTGTAGTCGGTGATTGGACCTGCTGTACCGTTGGAGTTCGGGAAAGCATGTTCATCGACCGTTCCGTTGGGGAAGAGCTGCGCGATCCCTGGAACGGCCTGCTCGCCGAACCAAACGGATCCATCCGGTGAAGCTGCTATCCCGTTCGCCCATCTCTCGGGGCCCGCGAGGCAGTACTCGGTCACCGCACCGAACTGGACCTTTCCAGCCTGGTACTTCGAAGGGGTCGTGCTCATCGGAGCATGGCACCCCTGTCCGGAGAGGTCCTGGTAGACCAGGAAACCCGAAAAGGCGATGAGTACGACAACCGCAGCCACCAGGACTGCTTTCCTCGTCTCCACGTCAGCTCACCGTCGGTCTCGCTCAGGAGTAGGCGGAGAATTCCTTGCCCAGAGAACCGAGTGCGATCTTCTGCTCAAGGATCTCGTTCGCCCCCTCGTAGATCATGGTCACCCTCGTGTCCGCCAGGTGCCTTGCAGGCCTGTTCTCATAGGAGTACCCGTTCGCTCCGAATATCTGGACGGCCCGGTTCGCCGCGTCGAAAGATGCGTTGGCCGCGAAATACTTCGCCTTGGTTATTGCCTGGTCCGTCTCTTCTCGGAGTTCCATGCTCCCCGGGTTCTCCTCGTACTTCTGCTTGACGAACGCCGCCCTCAGCACCAGCCACCTGGCGGCGTCCAGGTTCGTCGACATTATCCCTATGTGCCTCTGGATAAGCTGGTGCTTGCCTATCTTCCTTCCGTGCTGGACCCTGACCCCGGAATACCGGACCGCTTCGTCGAGGCAGTCCTGGATGACGCCCAGGCACCCAGCGGCCACGCTCAGTCTGCCGCTCATGAGACCGGAATACGCAACCGAGAGCCCCTTGCCGACCGGTCCCAGGAGGTTTTCCTTGGAGACCTCCGCCTTGTCGAGGTAGACCGTGGCCGTGTCCGCGGTAGGGAGGCCGAGCTTATGCTCAATCGGCTCCGCCGAGAACCCCGGAATCGTCCTGTCGACGACGAAGGCGCACATCCCCTCCCTCTTCCCCTTCGGGTACGCGAAGACCAAAACGCTGTCCGCGATCGACCCGTTCGAGATCCAGGTCTTCTGGCCGCTCAGCACGAACTTCCCCCCTTTCTCCTCGAAGGAAGACGTGAGCGAAGCCGGGTCGCTCCCTGCCCCGGGCTCGGTCAGCCCGAAAGCGAGAAGCGAGTCTCCTCTGGTCGCCGGGGTCAGGATGCGCTGCTTCTGCTCCTCGTTCCCCCACAGCTGGACGGTCATCTGGCAGAGAGCCAGGTGCACGGAGAAGAAAGTCCTCACCCCTGTCCCCTCCCTGCCAATCCGCTCTATGGCCAGGGCATAGGTAACCATGTCCGCCCCCTGGCCGTCCCCGTACTTCCTTGAAGTGGGCAACCCGAGCATGTGGGCCTTGGCGAAGACTGGCTTGACCTGGTCGTTGAGCCGTCTTTCCAGGTAGCACTTGTCCTCGATGGGGCGTATCTCCCTGCACGCCCGGTCCACCTGCTCGAGGATGAGCTTCTGTTCCTCGGAGACGTCGAAGTCCATCTTCGAGAGCTTCATGAATTCGTCCTGCTCGAGCATTCCTCTAAACCCTCCAGCGCTCCTTCTGAACTCTACCTCTTACGTGTTGCACAATCTCCTCGAGGGAACTCCCAGGGCCGAATAACCCCGTGATCCCGAGCTTGAGGAGCTTTGCCTTGTCCTCTTCGGGTATTATTCCGCCCCCCATTACGATGATGTCCTTGCCTCCCTTCTTTTCGAGGATCTTCTTGACCTTGGGGAAGGCTGTCATGTGAGCTCCGTTCAACAGAGACAGGGCCACGGCGTCTACGTCCTCGTCGACGGCCATCTGCGCCACCTGCTCCGGGGTCGGAAGAAGACCGCTGTAAATCACCTCCATTCCCGCATCTCTGAACGCCCTGGCCAAGACGAGGACGCCTCTGTCATGTCCGTCAAGGCCCGGCTTTGCGACCAGGATCCTGATCTTTCGCTGAGAAGAAACGAGTTTCTTGGCCATCCCTGAGGCCGCGGATTTCCTCTGGTTTGAAAACCTTTGCTGGAGCCTAGAGTATCATAGGTTCGCGCCAGGTCCCGAAGGCCTTCCTCCCCACGTCCACTATCTCCCCGAGGGTGGCGTACTCGTTCACGGCCTTCAGCATGGGCTCGATCGAGTTTGTATCCTCGTTTTCAAACGCCCTCTCGATTTTCGCGAGCGCCGCCTTCACCTTATCCAAGTCCCTCTCCCTCTTCACTCTGTTGAGCCTGTTCACCTGGCTCCTCTGGGCCTCGAAGTCGATCTTGAGCGTGTCGATGGGCTTCTTCTCCTCGACCGCGTACTTGTTGACCCCCACGACGTTGTCCTTCCCCTCCTCCACCCTCCTCGAGAGCCTGTAGGAGTTCTCCGCAATCTCCCGCTGAAGGTACCCAGACTTGATGGCCTTGAGCAGGCCTCCTGCAGATTCGATCCTGTCGAAGTACTTGTACGCCTCCTCCTCCATCTGCTCCGTGAGCCACTCGACATAGTAGGACCCTCCCAGAGGGTCGATCACGCTCGGGACACCGGTCTCTTCCGCGATCACCTGCTGCGTCCTGAGGGCGACCTCCACCGCCTTCTCAGTCGGAAGCGCCCAGGCCTCGTCGTAGGAGTTGGTGTGAAGCGACTGGGTCCCTCCCAAAACACCGGCCAGTGCTTCTATCGTGGTCCTGATTATGTTGTTCAGCGGTTGTTCCCACGTAAGTGAGGCCCCAGACGTCTGCGTGTGGAACCTCATCAGCAGGCTTCTCTTGTCCCTGACTCCATACTTCTCTTTCAGGACTGTGGCCCATATCCTCCTCGCGGCCCTGAACTTCGCGATCTCCTCGAAGAAGTCCATGGTTGAATTGAAGAAGAAGCTGAGCCTCGGAGCGAACTGTTCGACTTTGAGCCCTGCTTCAATGCCGAGCTCCACGTAGCCGAACCCGTCCGCCAGCGTGAACGCAAGCTCCTGGACTGCGCTCGACCCCGCCTCCCGTATGTGGTAGCCGCTTATGCTGATGTAGTTCCAGAGGGGCATCTTCTTGGTGCAGAAGACCATCAGGTCTCTGACCAGCCTGAGGTGCGCCTCCGGAGGGTAGACCCACTCCTTCTGGGCGATGTACTCCTTGAGCATGTCCGCCTGGACGGTCCCCCGCAACTTCTCAAGAGGCACCCCCTGCTTCATCGCGACCCCGGCGTACATGCATGTCAGAACCGTGGCGGGGGCGTTGATCGTCATCGAAGTGCTGACCCTGTCCAACGGGATCCCGCCGAATATCACCTCCATGTCCTTCAGGGAGGACACGTTGACGCCGCACCTCCCGACCTCCCCGTGGGCCCGGACGTGGTCGCAATCGAACCCGTACAGGGTCGGCATGTCGAACGCAATGCTGAGCCCAGTCTCGCCATGTTCAAGCAGCAGCTTGAGCCTCTTGTTTGTGTCCTCTGGCGTCCCGAACCCCGAGAACATCCTCATGGTCCACAGCCTCCCGCGGTACATGCTCGGGTAGACTCCTCTCAGGTACGGAAAGACCCCGGCGAACCCCACGTCGGCGTAGTCGACGTCGGCCACATCAACCGGTGTGTATACGGGCTTCAGCGGGATTCCGGAGGCAGTCTGGAAATCCGCCTTCGATTCCGGATGTTCCTTCACCCATTCGTCGAAAACCCTCTCCTGCCACTGCCTGACTCCCTTCTTGACGCTGTCCACCGCCTTCTTGTCGTAGAGAGGACCAGCCCTAGCCCTGCGTTCCACAACTGATTTCGACTTCTTCCGCCAGTATGCTTCCTTCTCGCTCCCGAGCAAGGTTGGCCTTGGCCCGACGCGCTCCAAGATAAACGATGCCTTCGAACCGATAAAAATGGCTACACCGACGGCTCGATGAAGCACAGTTGGAACTCTCGAAGCTCGCGAAGCAGGTCAAGAGGGGGAACAGGCTGGCGCTCTCCAAGGGAATAACCATCGTAGAGAATGATCGGAAGGATGCAGCGAGACTCCTCTCGGAGCTAGAGACTCCGGGGAGGGCCTTCGTCCTCGGAATAACCGGTCCGCCAGGGACAGGGAAGAGCAGCCTCGTAGACAGACTCATCGGTACCTATCGGGGCAAAGGCCTCAAAGTCGGAGTCATCGCTGTGGACCCGACGAGCCCCATAACCGGGGGCGCCCTGCTGGGCGACAGGGTCAGGATGGTCTCCCACTCTGACGATGAGGCGGTCTTCATCAGGAGCATGGCGTCTCGCGGCTGGTCCGGGGGACTTTCTCGCGCGGCGTCCCAGGCGATCCAGTTGATGGATGCGGCGGGGTTCGATGTGATCCTTCTCGAGACAGTGGGCATCGGCCAGGCAGACATCGACGTGGTCGGGGTTTCCCACGCGGTCCTCGTAGTGCTCATGCCCGGACTGGGCGACGACGTCCAGGTATCAAAGGCGGGGCTGATGGAAGTAGGGGACGTCTACGTCGTGAACAAATCTGACCTCGAGGGCGCTGACCTGATGGTGGTCAGCCTCCTCGGGCTTGTCAGGGGGTTGAAATCACGCTCGCCCGCCGTCGTCAAGGTCTCGGCCCTGACCGGGGACGGCCTCGATAGGCTCGACACGGCAGTCGAGTCGATCCGGTCCAAGTTCGTCCAGGGGGACCCGGAGCTGAGGCTTCGAAGCCTCAGGAGCATGATAATCGAAACTGCGAGGGGGAACGCCATGGAGCGGCTCGGGCGCATCCCCAACGCCACGGTCGAGAAGCTCGCTCGTGAGGTCCTAGCAGGCAAGTTTACCGTGGACCAGGCCGCTGCCCGGATCGGCGGCTAGCTCCGCTCGTCCAGCGGGACATACTTCAGGTCGTCTGGCCCGACGTAGGTCGCGTCCGGCCTGATCAACTTGTTCTCAGCCATCTGCTCGTTGTAGTGGGCCATCCAGCCGAAGACCCTGCTCGCCGCGAAGATCGGCGTGTACAGGGGGATCTCGATCCCCAGAAGGTAGAATATCGGTGCGGCATAATAATCGAGGTTTGGGGGAATCCCCTTTCGCTCCCAGATCTCCTTCTCCAGGGAATCTGCGACCCGGAAGAGCTTGTCGTCCCCTCCTCGCCGCTTGAGGATTTCGCGCAGGTACTCCTTGCAGAGCACCGCCCTCGGGTCAAACTTCTTGTACACTCTGTGACCGAAGCCGATCACCTTCTTCCCCTCCTTCAACGACCTGTCCACGTACTTGGCCGCCTTTTCCGGCTCCCCGACATCGAGGAGCATCTGCATCGCCACCTCGTTCGCACCTCCGTGGAGTGGTCCTTTGAGGGCAGCCAGGCCCGCCGAGGCCGCAGCGTAGGGGTCTGCCAGGGTCGATGCAACCACTCTGACAGTGAAAGACGACGCGTTCAGGTCGTGCTCCATGTAGAGCATCAGCACCCTCTCGAAGGCCCACCTTTCGTACTCGGAAGCCTCCTTGGTCGTCAGCATCTGAAGCAGATTGGAGGCGAAGTCCAGGCCTTTCTTCGGTTCTACTAGCCTCTCACCGTTTGGGACCCGGTGGCAGTTCGCTGCCAGCACAGCCATCTTCGCCTCGATCGAAGCCTGCTGTCCCCCGATGCTGCGCTGGTCGTCAAGGCTCCCCAGCGCAGACGTTGCCGTCCGCAGCGCGTCGATGGGGAGGGCACCCTTGCCGAGATCCCTCATTATCCCGAAGACCCTCCCGTCCACCTGCATCTTCTCTGCGAGGTCGGATGAGAAAGCCTCAAGCTGGCTCCTGGTCGGTAGCGACCCGTTCAGAATCAGGTAGGCCGTCTCTTCGTACCTTGCGTTCGCCGTTATTTCGCTGATGGGGTACCCGCGATAGACCAGCGACCCGTCTGCATCGCTCTTGGAAATGCTAGTTTCTGTCACTGAGACGCCCGCGAGCCCCTTCGGAACCTTCATCCCTGAGGACATGGATTCGTCCAGGCTCCCCAGGATGCTTTAACTTCGCGCCTTCCTCAGGCGCCTTGCCGCGTCGCTGGCCTTCTTGTCCGCAGTCTCATACTCGTAGTAGTCAATCAGGTCGTAGAACTCCGCGCGAGTCATGAGCGAACCGAGAATCCCCTTCTGCGTCCCCTTCGACTTCAGCTCTCGGAAGGTTTCCCGGACCGCCTTCATCATCGCCCGGAAGGCAGTGACTGGGAAAATGACCAGGCTATACCCCAGCTCCTCGAAGTCTGCGACCTTCATATAGGGGGTCTTCCCAAACTCCGTCATGTTTGCCATGAGGGGGAGCGAGACCTTCCTCCTGAATTCGGCGAACTCGTCCCTTCCCTCTAGAGCCTCGGGGAAAATCATGTCCGCTCCGGCCTTCGCATAATACCTGGCTCGTTCAATCGCAGCGTCGAGGCCCTCCGCCGTCCTTGCATCGGTCCTCGCAACAATGACCAACCCGGCCCTCGCTGCCTCCTTCGCCGACAGTACCTTCTTGGCCATCTCGTCCGGGTCCACCAATTCCTTTCCGTCGAGATGCCCGCACCTCTTCGGCAGCACCTGGTCCTCGATGTGAATTGCCGCCACACCGGCCGCCTCCATTTCCCTGACCGTCCTTGCAACGTTGAGCGCTTCCCCGAATCCAGTATCAGCGTCCACGATGAGGGGGACCCTGACCTGGGACGCTATCTTATGGGCCGCGTCCGTCACTTCGGAGAGAGTGGTGATGCCGAGGTCGGGGAGCGCGAGCAGATTGGAGAATCCTGCCCCAGAGAAATAAAGTGCTTTGAAACCCATCCTTTCAGCCAGTTTCGCAACCGCGGGGGCGAAGACGCCTGGGGCGACGACAACTTGCTTTCCGGAGAGAGACTTCCTCAGACTCGCAGCCATGTTGCTCAACCGCTGTCAAGTGCTCTTGCCGACTCCAGGCTTTATCTCTGTTCCCGTAGGTGTTCCGAGGACTGCGCGCCATCGTTAAATCATTCCCGAGCGCCCTCGCCCGAGATGCTGGAATTCACGGAATCCGCGGCCCCTAAAGACCTAGTCCTCATCCACGGGGCCGGAGGAAACAGCATCTTCTGGAAGCGGACCGCACAGTTCCTTTCAGGGGAGGGGCGGGCCTTCGCCCTGAACCTCCCAGGGCACCCGTCGGGAGACATAACCTGCAGGTCGATCGCGGAATACGCAGACGCCGTTCACGGGTTCATCGCCGGGGCAGGCCTGTCGAGGCCGTTCGTCTGCGGCCATTCGATGGGAAGCGCAATTTCCCTTGAGCTCGCGATAAGGAATCCCGATGACGTGGGCGGACTGATTCTGGTTGGCGCTGGGGCCAAGTTGGGGGTGGACCCTGCGATCGTCGATGGACTGCGGACTGACCCGATGCTGACAATTGAGAAGACGATTACTCCTATGAGCTACTTCGCGATCGACCTCGGGCTGGGAAGGGAGGCGAGAGCGGCCCTCTCGTTCAGCAACCTGCCCGTCTTCCTGAACGACTATCTGGCCTGCGACGGATTCGACATCAGGGACAAACTGTCGCGCATCTCAGGGAGGACCCTACTCGTCTGCGGGGAGAAGGACAGGATGACGCCCCCAAGGTGGACCCATTACCTGGCCGAGAACATCGCAAACTCGTCTGCTTTCATCATACGTGAGGCAGGACACATGGTCCCCCTGGAGAGGCCGGAAAGCTTCGCTAGCCTTCTTCAGGGCTTTCTAGTCTAGTTCAGTCGGTGAATTCTTCGCCGCTTCGGCCGAACCTCGCAAGCTCCCCCACCAGGGCCACGAATCCGTCGAGGGTGACCGACGAGACGGGGTACAGGTCGGCCCCGAACGCGAGCGACCTGAGGGTCTTGAACAGCTCCGAGTACAGGGAGTACTGTTCGCTGTCCTTGGTCCCTGACAGGGCGTCCTGGAACGCCTTCGTGTCCCTGCTCCACTCCGTTATCCTCTTCACTCCATCTCTGGCAATATCCCTCTTCGTCAGGACCGAGATCTTCGGGATGTTCATCCGCAGCCCCACCGAGGCCGACAGAAGGGCCAGAGAAAGGAAGTTGACCGGAGTGGTCGCGAGCAAAGGGTCAAGCAGGAAGAGCAGGGCCTTGGAGTCCGCCCTGAACTCCTTGACGATGTACTCCCCGCTTTCCCGGAAGGCGAAGAGCTCAGTCTGCCCGGGAGTGTCAATGATCACATACTCGGCATTGAATGAATCTATCTCCTCCTGGAGCTCCGCGAGCTTCGTCGCCACCAGGTCCGCAGCCAGAATCAGGGCACCGTTGGGCCCGAGCCCGTAGTCCTCCATCACGTCCTGCAGGTTGACCCTCAGCCTGACGTCGACGTCAGGCTCGTATGGCAGGTTGATGACCCCCGGGTCGAGGTTCACTGCAATAGCCTGCTCGCCCCTGCCCACGTACCAACGCTTGAGCGCCGAAGTGAGTAGAGACTTACCCGCTCCGGCCGTTCCAGTGACGAATATTATGTCCGTCTCAGGTCATCTCCTGCTCCGGGAACTGGACCCCGTGCAGCTGATACCTTGGCCCCGGCCACTTCGATTTCACTGCGCATGGCCGCGGCTATCCTCCCCGCTGCCTCGTCGGCCTCCTCCTCGATTGGGCCCACCACTGCAATGTCAAGGATGATCTTCGAAAGGCCATTCTCTATGCCTTTCGGATGGGATTTGATGTAGGCGCCAGGATGCTTCCTCAGTTCGGCAGCGATCATTGGCGCCAACGCAGACTCCATGATTCCCTCCAGCCTGAGTGAAACGTATCCCCTGTGGAGCCTTCCGAGCTTCGCCCTGACCTCAGGTTCCACGGACCTCCTGAAGATGGTCCTCATCTCCGCCGGGACCCCTGGGAGCGAGAAGACCACGGTCCTCCCCACCTCCAGACGCACCCCAGGCGCAGTCCCAGCACGGTTTCTCACCGGCCGCGCCCCTTCCGGGAATACTGCCATCTTCCTCCTCGCTGGCGTGATTTCTACGTCGCCGAGTCCGCGCTCCACATAGCGCTCCCTTATCATGGCCAGCGCCCCTCGGTTCAGCGTCAGCTTCCTCCCCAACCCAGTAGCCACCCCCTTCAAGGTCATGTCGTCCGGCGTGGGCCCCAGTCCTCCCACTATTATCAGGAAATCTGGGGCGCGCGCAAGGCAGGCTTTGACCGAGGCGGCTATCTCCCCCACATCATCGTCCACGGTCGTTATCTGGCTCAGCATCGTGCCCATGGCGGCAAGCCGCTTACCAGCCCAGAGGGCGTTGGTGTTCAGGGTTCTCCCGATCAGGAGTTCTCTCCCTACGTTCAGCATCTCCGCCCTGACCATCGCGGGCCGCTCCGAGCCTCAGCCTTAAAACGAGTATTGGCCCTCTCCGCCATCATGAAGCAAAGCCGGCAGTACCCATCTCACCCCCTGGTCGGCGCGGGGGCGATCGTCAGGCGGAAAGACCGCGTCCTGCTCGTCAAGCGCAAGTTCCAGCCGAACAAGGGGCTGTGGGCCCTTCCGGGGGGCCTGGTGGAGGTGGGGGAGAGCGTACAGGCTGCCGTCCTCAGGGAGGTCGAGGAAGAAACCGGACTCACCGTAAGGCTCGAAGGCCTCTTCGACGTCGGGACGGACATCCACCTCGACGCCACTTCCAGGCCCAGGTACCACTACGTGTTGATCGATTACGTAGCGAACCCGGTCAAGGGCCGAGTCCGATTGAACGGTGAGTCGTCCGCCTACGGGTGGTACGCATCTGCCGATTTGAAGAATCTCAAGATGAGCAAAGGAACCCGCGAGGTGCTCCAAACCTACTTCGGTCGCCACACGCCCGCAAAGGGCTCCGCTAGGCGCCCAAAGGGGATGCGCTCCTCCTAGCTGACCCGCTCTACTTTTCCTTGTTCCCGCTCAGCCACCATTCAAGGTAGTCTGACTGTTGCCTGGCCCGCTTTCGCCTCTCGTCCTCCACTGGGGCCTTTTGCTTGAACCTAGCGTCCGAGAGCTGGTCTCTGGTGAGAAATGCTCCACAGTTCTTGCATCCAAACCGCTTGGTGGGCGTATCGTACATCATGATTCCAACTCCGCATTCGGGGCAGACTTGGTCCAACCAGTTTCCGAATCCTCCTGCCGCGGCCATGCCTTAACTTTTCCTATGAAGTCTGCAAAACAGGGAGTTCGGCTGTAATCTGTTAAATATCAATGAGAGCGGAGCGGAAACGACCCAGAATTGGTCGAGAAATTCGTAGTCGCAGGGCCCGCTTCAGTCGACCTCGGGATAGCCGTGGCCAACAAGCTCGGGGTCGGCCTGCTTAACGCGCAGTTCAAGGTCTTCCCTGACGGCGAATCGAAGTTCACAGTGGATGAGAAGGTCTCCGGAAAGAGCGTGGTCCTCGTGCAGTCGACCTACCCACCCGTGGACCAGCATCTTTTCCAGCTTCTCCTCGCCGCGCACCAGCTCAGTCAGGACGGGGCAAAGGTGACGGCCGTGGTCCCCTACCTCGCCTACGCAAGACAGGACAAGGAGTTCCTTCCCGGCGAAGGCGTTACCCTCGGGGTCGTCGCCCACCTGATGCGGGCGGCTGGGGTTCGAAGGCTTGTGACCGTCGACATGCATTCTGCTGAAGGCCTCTCCCTGTTCTCGTTTCCGACCTACAGCGTGTCTGCGGTCCCCAGCCTCGTCGGGTACGCGAGGGACCATTTGGACTACCGCGACCCTGTCGTGATCTCGCCGGACTTCGGCGGGTCCAAGAGAACCGAGGCCTTCGCCCAGCTCTACGGTGCCAAGTTCATCCAGCTTTCCAAGACCCGGGACAGGGTCAGCGGAGAAGTCACAGTGAAAGACGCGAAGCTCGAAGTGAAGGGGAAGGAGGTGATAATCGTCGACGACATCATCAGCACCGGTGGGACCGTCTGCGCGGCAGCTGAAACCGTTCTCAAACAAGGTGCGAAGAAGGTGGCAGCCGTTTGCACCCACGGGCTCTTCGTGGGAGACGCCATCCAGAAGCTCGAGAAGGCCGGGGTGAAGACCATAGTCGGGACGAACACCGTTCCTGGAATGTTCAGCGCGGTCGATGTCTCCGACGCCATCTCCTCCCACCTCAAGACCCTTGAAGAGTAGGGCTCTGGCACTCCTATCGGGGGAGACGACCTCCATCCCTGAAGCCGAAGCGAAGGCGCTCTTCCTTGCCTACGACCCGGGTTCGAGGTTCGAAACCCCGGAGAAGCGCATCGTCCTTGTGGAGACCGAGGCAGACCCTTTCCGGGTTTCATCACGGGTGGCCTTCTCCCGCCGAGTCGGGGTGCTGCTGGACGACCCGTTCGACGCCACCGAGGTCGTCAGGGGGAAACGGGTGAGGTTCAGGAACTTCGATCTGAGCCCCGGGCTGAGCCCTCCAGACCCCGAATCGTCAATGGGCAGGTTAGAGGTCAAGGTTGACCTGAAGAACCCCGACTACGAAATCACACTGGTGAGGGGGAGGAAGAACTACCTCGTGCTCACGGCGCCGGCCTCCATGCGCCAGACTTGGTCCCATCGAAGGCCCCGGAAGCGAGCATACTTCCACCCTTCCGCGATATTCCCAAAGCTCTCACGGGCCCTCGTAAACCTGAGCCGATGCAGGGAAGGCCAAGTCTTTCTCGACCCGTTCACGGGGACGGGGAGCATCCCCATCGAGGCGGCAGAGATCGGCGCCCGGGTGGTCGCATCAGACCAGGTCGCACGCATGGTCGCAGGTTCCCTTGCCAACATGAAGCACTTCGGCCAGCGATGGATGGGGGTCCTTCGGGCGGACGCCTACCAGCATCCTCTGCTCAGGGCAGACGCAGTCGCCACCGACGTTCCCTATGGCAGGGCCTCCAGCACCAGGGGTTCGGGCCCCCGCGAGATAGTCGACAGGACCCTGAGGTCGGTCGCGCCGATGCTGCGGGGAGGCTCCAGGATGGTCCTCATGCACTCCAGCCGCGTCGCCGTAGAAGGGACCGCTGAGATGGAAGTCGAAGAGGAGCTGCAACTTTATGTCCACAGGCTCTTGACTAGGACAATCACCATCATGAGGAGGACCTAGACTTGGCGAAGCTCACCGTCACCTTTCTCGGCACGAGCTCGGCAGCCCCTACGAAGGGAAGAGGCCTCCCGGCCATCGCAATACAGCGCGAAGGAGACGTTATACTGATGGACTGCGGAGAAGGCGTGCAACGCCAGGTCCTAAGCCGGGGAATCGGGCTCAACAAGCAGACCACCATCCTGATCACGCACCTCCACGGCGACCACGTCACAGGCCTCCTGGGCCTACTTCAGACCATGGGTCTGGCCCAGCGGACCAAGCCGCTCACAATAGTCGGCCCCCCTCCCCTGCTCAGATGGCTCAAGGTGACCAGCGAGCTCCTTCATATCGGCCTCACCTTCCCCATCAATTTCATACCCACGAAGAAGGGGGTGGTGCTGCGAACCAAGGAATTCAGGGTGAAGGCCACCAAAGCAACCCATTCGATTGAGGCCTACTCCTACGTCGTAGAAGAGCTGAGCAGGCCCGGCATCTTCTATCCGGAGAAAGCGAAGGAGCTTGGCATACCCGAGGGAAAGCTTTGGTCGAGGCTCCAGAGGGGGAGGAGTGTCAAGGTCGGCGGGAAAATCGTGGACCCTTCAGAAGTGACCGGGCTTCCACGCCCTGGAAGGAAGGTTGGCTACTCAGGGGACACGCGGCCCTCGGCACGCCTCGCCCGCTTCTTCTCCGGATGCGACCTGCTGATCTTCGACTCGACCTTCCAGGGAAAGGACAAGGAAAAGGCTGTTGAGAGGAAGCACAGCACCTGCCTGGAGGCTGCCGAACTTGCGAAGTCTGCCCGGGTGCGGAAACTCGGACTCACCCATTTCAGTGCCCGCTATCGCAACGTTGCCGGCCTCGTGAAGGAGGCACGGGGCGTGTTTCCGAACACCTTCGCGGCCGCCGACGGCATGCGCGTCGAGGTTGACTATCCTTCTTCATAGGCCGTGAGCCAGTCAATCACAGCCTCGATTCCCCTGCAATCGACCGTGACATAGATCGGGCCCAGAGGCGACTCTTCGGGTGCGCTGCAAAGCACGACGACCCCCACGGTCGCAGCCTGCCTGTTCACCATCACGGTCGTGGAATTCCCCTTGGCTCCCGCCAGAAGCAACCTCCTCGCCGCTCCCCGGACGTGCCTGTCTCGGAACTGGTCGTGCAGCCGGAGCAGTGTACCCGGCCCTGCCGAAAAGACCTTCACCCCGTTCCTTCCGATCTCCTCGCGCAGGTCACCCCCTACGACGCTCTTCACAGCGCTCAACAGCTTGTCCGGGTCTTCCGATGGGGCGACCGTAGCTTCGACCCTGACCCGAGCCCTCGGGTCAGGCTGCAACTTCCGTTACCCAGCGGTCGACTACTGCGACGATCTCAACGGCGAGCCTCTCCGGCGTGCTGCGCTCGTTCGAGACCATCTCATCGGCGGAGGCGATCGCATTCCCCAACCCCACTCCCAGCTCCCTCTGGTCCCTTGTCTGGAACATTTCTTGGGTAAGCGGGTCGTCGCTCCTTCCCCTCTCTTTGAGAAGGGAGAACCGGCGCCTAGGGGAAGCGTGGACTACTACGAGAATCGCATCAGCAGATTTCCTGAAGGTCACCACCTCTGACATGGACCTTATGCCGTCGACGACCACCCTGTCAGCCTTCATCTTCCTGACGGCCTCCAGACAGAGCTCTGCGACGGCAGTTTCACCGCGCTCCTTCCTCAATTCCTTCATCACCTCTCCTGTATTCTTGGAGTCGGGGGCAAGCCCTCTCCGCCTGGTCTCCTCCCTGATGACGTCCCCCATGACCACGCGCTTCCATCCCTTCGCCACCAGTGCCTGGGCGGCGGTCGACTTGCCTGCGCCGGGCATGCCAGTGATGAGAACGATGTACAAGATAGACTTCGTAGACTGCCCGGCTGAGAGTGGATTTAAATCAAGTTCCGACGGCTGAAACTTGTTGCGAGCCTTCGTAGCACTCGAGATCGAAGAGCCGAGGGTCCTCGACGCCCTCGTCGCTTTCCAGGCGGAACTTTCCCGGGCCGGGGCTGACCTGAAGCTCGTGGAAAGAGAGAACCTGCACTTCACAGTGAAGTTCCTGGGCGAAATATCCGAGAGCCAAGCCAGGGAGGCAGACGCCCGGCTCAAGGGCCTTCGCCTGAGCTCGGCCCGGGTCGAGGTCAGGGGGGTCGGCGCGTTCCCGAGCATCGAACGTCCCAACGTCGTCTGGGTCGGAGTCCTCGGGTCGCAGGAAGGCCTTGTGGTTCAAATCGCTCAATCGGCCATCGCGGCCCTCGAAGCCATCGGCGAGACCGACGGGAGGCCATTCAGGGCTCACGCGACCCTCGCGCGGCTCAGGTCAAGGAACGAATCGAAGGAATTGTCGGCCCTCCTAAGCGCGAACTCCGACCGCTCCTTCGGATCTCTAGCTTTGAAGCAATTGAAGCTCAAGTCGAGCGTCCTCTCGTCGCAGGGACCGACCTACTCGGATGTCGGGGTGTATCCACTGACTTGACCGACCTCCACAGCGTGCTCGAAGGCGCAGCCTCAGGGGTCAACCCTTCCCCAGCAGTCCAAAGGAGGATCACCTCTCTGGCCGATTCACTCCTGCGGAAGACGAGGAAGGCGGCGGCAAGGTACTCTGAAACTCGAGGAGTGGTCCTGGGGGGGTCCTTCGCGAAGGGGACCTGGCTTCCGAAGTACGTAGACCTCGACATCTTCGTCAAGGTCGACCCCTCCACGCCGGAGTCGCGCTTCGAAGAAGTGGGGCTCGCGGTCGGCTCAATCGCGACCAGGGGTTTCCCCCGCGGGAAGAAGTACGCCCAGCACCCGTACACCGAGGCGACCATCGACAGCGTCAGAGTCAACATCGTTCCCTGTTACGCTGTGAACAGGGGAGAGTGGAAGAGCGCTGCGGACAGGTCACCCTACCACGTGCAATTGGTAAAGGGCCTGTCCCAGGATAAGAAGACGCAGATCAGACTGCTCAAGAGGTTCATGAAGGCGATTGGGGTCTACGGCGCAGAGATTCAGGTCCAGGGTTTCAGCGGCTACGTCGCCGAAGTCCTGGTCTTGAAACATGAGGACCTGGAGGGAGTGCTGAGCTTCTTCGCGAACTTCAAGCCGAGCGGCAAGGAGCGGCTGTTCACCCTCCCTGACCCGGTGGACGAGCGGAGGGACCTGGCAATAGCGATCTCGCCGGAGAAGCTGGGGAGGATGGTCCTGGCGGCCAGAGAGTTTCTAAGTCGGCCCTCCACGGCCTTCTTCCGCCAGATGCAAGGAAAAGACCATCCGTCGATGCGCAAGGAAGTGGTTGCCCTCCCCTTCTCCCACCAGGAGCTGAGCGAGGACACACTCTGGGGAGAGCTAAGGAAGACGACGCGCCACATCGTAAGGCATCTGGAAGTCAGCGGCTTCCGAATCGCCAGGTCGATGGCCGCCTCCGACAATGCGAGGTCCAGCGCAATCCTGCTCATACCGGAGTTCTTCGTCCTCCCCGAACTAGAACAACGAGTGGGTCCGACCGTGGACAGGGGGAAGGACGTCGAAGCCTTTCTCGCCTCCAACAGGAAGGATGCCAAGCT
>JAPCJI010000011.1 GCA_027887005.1 Nitrososphaerota archaeon | reverse complement strand
TTGGCTGCGGAGGCCGAAGCTCCTGTCCATTGGGTACCCTCCGAGGACCCCTTTCTTCGCCAGGCGCTTGAACACCTTCGACGCGTTAGCCCTGTCGTAGGATACGACGAACTCCTTGAAGAAGGAACCGTGGAAGTGAGGGGACATCACGCCCTTGATGCGCGAAAGTCTCTTCGCTGCGTAGTGGGAGTTCGAGATTATGCTCTCTCCGAGGGCCCTGAAACCCTCCTTGCCCAGGAGGGAGAGGTAGCTGGCTGCGGCTACGGCCATGAGGGACTGGTTGGTGCAGACGTTGGAGGTGGCCGCTTCGCGCCTGATGTGCTGCTCTCGGGCCTGAAGGACCATGGAGAAGGCTCTGCGAGTGGGGTCGGAGAGGGCGGTGGTGATTCCGATGAGGCGCCCGGGCATGGTCCGCGCGAGCTTCATGTCCTTGACTGCGAAGATGCCGAGGTGAGGCCCGCCGTAGTTCATCGGGATGCCCAGGGGCTGCCCTTCGCCGACCACGACGTCGGCTCCGTATCTTCCGGGCTCCTTGACGAGAGAGAGCGAGGTTGGGTCGACGCCGACGAGGGACAGGCCGCCGGCCGAACTCACCGCGGAAAAGAGCTCCTCGGCGTCCTCCTCGATTACTCCGAAGTAGTTCGGATTCTCCAGGTAGAGGCAGGCGACGTCGTCCGAGAGCTTCCGCCTCAGGTCCTTCTCGTCGAGGGTCCCCTTCGACCTGTCGAAGTCAACGGTACGTAATGTCATCCCCATAGGTTCCACATAGGTCTGGATCACTTCCCTCCTTCTGGGGCCGATGTTGGCGCCAACGAGAGCGCGCTTCCTCCCCGTCACCCTTCCCGCCATCCTGACGGCTTCGCCCGCCGCGGATGCCCAATCGTAGAGGGAGCTGTTGCACGCCTCCATTCCGAGGAGGTCGCACATGAGGCTCTGGTACTCGAAGAGCGCCTGCAACATGCCCTGACTGATCTCTGGCTGGTAGGGAGTGTAGCTGGTGTAGAATTCCTGTCTTGAGGTTATGGATTCGACCCCGGCGGGTACGTAGTGGGGCCAGACTCCTCCTCCCAGAAAACAGAGGGCCTCCGGGGGCGTCTTGTTCGCCCGAAGCCTCGACTGCACCTTCCTTCTGACCAGGTACTCGGAGTCCCCCTCGGGGATCCTCAACCGGCGCTTGAGCCTGACTCCCTCCGGGATGTCGGAGAAGAGCTCGTCGATGGAGCCCGCGCCTATCCGTGACAGCATCTCCGAGACCAGGGCAGGGTCGAGGTTGGGGAGGAGCGGATGGTGAGAGGAGTTTTGCATCCTTGTCGGGGCGAAAAACGCTTAAAATAAGAACGTAGCGGCGTTGGTCACATTCACATGCGACGCTCGATTTCAGTGGCCATTTTGCTTCTTCTTCTTGCCATGATGCTGCCCGCCCCATTCGTCGCCCATGCCCAGGGGGTCCCCAAGATCCTCGTCGACAGCCAGTACACCCTGGACAGGTATGGGTTCGCGGTCGTCAACGAGACTGTGAAGTTCACCAATAATCAAAGCTCTGCAATCACGATCCCTCCGATTACCATTGGGTTCGGGGACCTGTCTTCGAAGATTGCCGCTTCGAACTTCACCGGCTCGGGGTTCCAGGTCACGTCAAGTCCGGCCATCGGCTCCTACACCGTCGGGGGAGGGCAATCGCTCGCTGCCGGGAGCACGGCCGACTTCATTCTCAGGGTGCTTCTGAGCGGAGTAACTTCCACTGCGAAGAACGGAAGCCTCGAGATCCAGGTCCTCACCAAGCCCTCATTGGACACCGAAGTCAGCACGCTTCAGAACGTGGTCAGGATGCCCGGGTCGACGCAGTTCGCCAGCGCTCCTTCCGGCCTCTCGGTGGTCTCTTCAGGGACCAACGTCACCTATGCTGGGACCCAGAAGAACGTCGCGGCAGGCGGGGCGCTCGTGGTGGGCAAACCGATCAGAGGGTCAGCTACGCAGGACTTCCATCCACTAGCCGTGTATTTCGCTTCCAGGACGATTTCGGTCGGGCCGGGAGGGGACCCGACGGTGACGGACAGCCTGACTTTCAAGAACCTCGGGACTACCGCGCTGGCGGCGCTCGCAATCGCGCCCCTGACCACAGCGCAGGCCCACGTGACTGTCATACCTGCCCAGGAGCCCCGCCTGCTGAACCCGACGAGCGTCCCGCTCAGCTCCTTCAGGATGGACCTCACGGCCGTCGGGTCGGGGAGCTCGGTGGCGGCCGGGGGGAACTATACCATCGAATATGAGTACCCGCTCCTGACGTCCTACTACACCGTAACCGGAGGCCAGGTGACGGTCGACCTTCCGGACACCCCGCCCATAGCGGCCTTTGTCGGGTCGTATTCGATGACTGTTTCGGCCCCCGCAGGGGTGAGGGTCCTGACCAACCCGCCGCAGACCATGCTCAACGTGACCCCCTGGCAGGCGGGCAAGACCCAGCTGTCATATGCGCTGTCCGTCGCCTGGGCGGTGAACGCTGGCATCCCCGCCGCTTCGGCGGTCTTCGTGATTCTTCTTCTCGGTCTCTTCGTTTCGAGGACGACACTGACGGAAGAGGAGGAGACGGAGGAGGAATCGTCGACCAAGCTTGCGTCGACTATGATCACCGCCTTCGAGGAGAAGACGAGCCTGATCAACGGGCTCTGGCCCGAGATAGCTTCTGTCGACCCAAATGAGCTGAACAAGGAATACTTCGACGAGCTCAGGGGGCGCCTGGATTCGTTCAGGAGCAGGGCGCTGCAGAGGCTGAACGAGGTCAAGCAGAAGTCGACGAGCCAGAAGTTCTTCGAGCTCCTCAACCAGATACACACCACCGAGCGCGAAGTGGAGAGGGCTGCCAAGGACAAGCTCAACCTCTACGAGCAGTTCTACATGCGGAGGATGAGGAAGGAGGTCTTCGACAGGCTCCTCCCCCAGTACACGAAGAGGCTCGAAAGGGCCCTCAACCAGCTTTCCGACGAGCTCCACGTGGTCCAGAGAGAAGCGAAGCTGCTGTAACAGACCGGCTTCCGGAGGCAGATTTATGAGGCGGAGAGCGAACGGAAAGCACGGCCATGGATGAGACAGTCAGGAAGCTCGTGATAGTCGGGTCTGGACCTGCCGGTCTGACGGCTGCGATCTACGGGTCGAGGGCAGACCTGGACCCCCTAGTCTTCATGGGGACCAGGTACGGAGGGCAGCTCATGCTGACCAGCGAAGTGGAGAACTTTCCAGGGTTCACGGACCCGGTGATGGGGCCCGACCTGATAATGAAGATGAAGGGACAGGCGGAGAGGCTCGGCGCCCACCTGGTACAGGAGGACGTTGTGAAGGTCAACTTCAATGTCTACCCCTTCGAGGTCTACTCAGACAGCGGGCTGGTCAGGGCTTGGTCGGTCATAATCGCGACCGGCGCCAACCCCAGGAGGCTGAACCTCGAGTCCGAGTCCAGACTGCAGGGGAAGGGAGTGTCCAACTGCGCCGTATGCGACGGCTTCTTCTTCAGGGGGAAGAAAGTCGCGGTCGTCGGCGGAGGGGACACGGCGATGGAGGAGGCCACCTTCCTGACCAAATTCGCGTCCACGGTCCAAGTCATCCACCGAAGGGACGAGCTCAGGGCAAGCGAGGCTCTGAAGAAGGAGGCGCGCTCGAACCCGAAGATCAGTTTCATCTGGGACACAGCGGTCACCGATGTGCTCGGAGACGGGCACGTTGAGGGGGTCAGGACGAAGAACCTGAAGACAGGCCAGGAGGGGGAGCTAAAGGTCGACGGATTATTCGTCGCCATAGGCTACGACCCAAACACGGAGATGTTCAGGGGGCAGGTCGAGCTCGACGACAAGGGGTATGTCGTGGTGAAGAACCGCACCGAGAGCAGCGTGCCTGGCGTCTTCGTGGCAGGAGACGTTCACGACTTCAGATACAGGCAGGCGATCACGGCCGCGGCAGACGGGTGCAAGGCCCTGCTGGACGCAGAGAAGTTCGTAAAGCAGAAGCTGGAGGTAAAGGTAGTCAGTTGATCACTGAGATGAAGCGGTCCTCCCCGGCAGAGCGGCTTAGGGGACCGACTATCGGGGTATTCTGACCGCACGAGTTGCATCTGTTCCTAGCGTCTAGGTTGTACTCGAGGATTTCGTAGCCGTAACGCTTGATCAGCACCCTGCCGCAGCCGGGGCAGTAGGTGTTCTCGGCGGGGTGTCCGGGGACGTTCCCGACGTAGACGTAGTTCAGACCCGCCTTCTTCCCGATCTCGTAGTGCTTCTCGAGGGTCTCGACCGGGGTCCAGGGGAAGTCCATCATCTTGTAGTCGGGGTGGAACCTGAGGAAGTGGACGGGGATGTCGGGACCGAGGTTGTCGTAGACAAAGCGGCAGAGCTTCTCAGCCGCCTCCAGGGACTCGCCCACCCTGGGGATGATCAAGTCGGTGATCTCGATGTGGACCTTGGTCTTGTTTTTCACTTCAAGGAGGCTCTGGAAGATGGGGTCAGAGTTCGGTATGGAGATGTACTTCCGGACGAAGTTGGTCTCCCCGCTCCCCTTGAAGTCGACGGTGACGCAGTCCAGGAACTGGGGCATCAGGCTCACCGTTTCGGGGGTGTCGTAGCCGTTCGAGACGAAGATGTTGAAGAGGCCCTTGGACCTCGCTATCTTCCCCACGTCGCGGGCGTACTCCATGAATATGGTCGGCTGGTTGTAGGTGTATGCGATTCCCTCGCAACCGTATGTCAGAGCATTCGTGACGATTTCTTCAGGGGTGGCTTCGATACCTTCGATCTTGCGCAGCTGGCTTATGTCGCTGTTCTGGCAGTACGAGCAGGCCCAGGAGCACCCGCTGGTCGCGATGGAAAATATCTTCGAACCGGGTCGGTAGTGGACGACAGGCTTCTTCTCGATGGGGTCGACGTGCCCTGCCATGACCTTGCCGTAGACGAGGAGGTAGAGCTTTCCCCCGACGACGCCTCTTACCCCGCAGAAGCCGACCTGGCCCTCTCCGATCTGGCAGATCCTTGCGCAGGCCGTGCACTGGACACGACCGCTGGGGAGGTTCCTGAAGAGCTCCGCCTCTTTCCCCGATGCTTCCAGTAGTCGTGTGGGAGGAGCCATCCGATGGGGAAGAACGGCTTGGTCGGCATTAAGGATTTTCAGCGGCGAAATCGGTTTGAAGATGAGAGGGTCGAGCAAATGTATATAACGTATGTTATGAGGCAGCGGAACGAGTCACCGATTTGGTGGACATTGTCGAGCTTCTCATCCTTGGCGCCGTAGCTGGGTTTACCATCTTCTTCGGCCTCCCGGTGGTCCTCCTTGGGGTTAGCGACCGGACCAGGGGATTCCTCAACGCCCTGGCGATCGGGATTCTCATGTTCCTGATCGTCGACGTGTTCAGCCACGCATGGGAGTTCACCTCGGCCACCGCGCTTGGGGCGTTCCGGGGCACTGCCAGCGCGGGTGAGGCGGCCGCGGACCTCGCCCTGATGTTCGGGGGACTGACCCTGGGGCTGCTCGGCCTGGTCTTCTACGAGAGGAGGTACATGGGAGGAAACCCTGGCGGTGGGACCGCGGCGAAGCTCTCGACCATGATTGCCCTGGGCATAGGCGCCCACAACCTGAGCGAGGGGCTCGCCATCGGCCAGTCATATGCGTCGGGGGCGATCGGCCTGGCCATAGTCCTGGTCGTCGGGTTCGGGGCCCACAATTCGACTGAGGGTTTCGGGATCACGGCGCCGCTCATAGGGACGAACCCGAAGCCCAAGACCTCGTTCCTGGTCAAGGTGTTGTTCATCGGAGGGGCGCCCACGTTCATCGGAACTGTCCTGGGGAGCCTCTTCTACTCCGCGGAGGCCTACGTGCTCTTCCTTTCGATTGCCGGCGGTGCCCTCGTATACGTCACGATGACCATGTTCAGCACGGGGCGCAGGCAGTACAGCAGCAACCTCATGATGTTGGGGATATTCATCGGACTCTGCGCTGGATTCCTGACAGACCTGATCGTGACCCTCGGCGGGGCCTAGGGCGCCGGTTTTCAGGACCTTCAGTGGTTCGGAGCTTAGGACAGGACTTCGATGCTTAGGAGGTAGTCTCCTACGTCGGTCGCCTCGTTGACGGTGTGCGAAAGGCTGCGGTCTCCAGGGCCGTAGGTGACGCAATCGACTTCGCGCTGGAGGCGAAGGTGTTCATGTCGCCGGTTCCAGTCTGAGCTCTGTTCTAGCTTCGGGCAGCCCTTACGGACCTTGCAGCCCCGAGCATGAGGAAGCAGAGCAGGGCCTTGGTCGTGTGGAGCCTGTTCTCTGCCTCGTCGAACACCACCGACTGTCTGCCGTCGATCACGTCGGCGGACACCTCTTCGCCCCGGTGGGCGGGGAGGCAGTGCTGGAAGATGGCGTCCCGCTTAGCCAGTGACATCAGAGCCGAGTTGACCTGGAACCTCGGGATGAAGGCGGCGAGCCTGTCCTGCTTCTCGGCGTCAAATCCCATAGAGACGAATGTGTCGGTGATGACGCAGTCTGCCCCTTTCACGGCAGCGGTTGGCTCGTGGGTGAGGGTGATGGAGGCTCCTGACCGCTTGGCGAAGACGTTCGCCACAGCCTTGGCTGCTGGAAGCGGGGAGTAGCGTTCGGGGGTCGCGGCGACGAAGTTGATTCCTGAAAGGGCTGCCCCAATCATCCAGGAGTTGCAGACGTTGTCGCCGTCACCGACCCATGCCACCTTCAGGCCCCTGAGCCTGCCCTTCTTCTCCTGCAGCGTCAGGAGGTCGGCCAGGATCTGAACTGGGTGGTAAAGGTCGCTAAGCCCGTTGATGACGGGCACCGATGAGGCGGAAGCCAGCCTCTCGATGTCCCCGTGCCTCTTCACCCTGGCCATGACGGCGTGGACGTACCTCGAGAGCACCAGGGCGGTGTCCTCGATGGTCTCCCCTCTTCCTAACTGCATCTCCTCAGAACTGAGGGTGATTGGGCTTCCTCCCAGCTCGCTGATAGCCACCTGGAAGCTGACCCTCGTCCGTGTGCTCGGCTTCTCGAACACGAGGGCGACGGTCTTTCCTTCGAGCAGCGACCGACCTGTCTTGCCTCTTGTCTTCTTCAGCTTTGACGAAAGCCGCAGAATCAGTCCCAATTCCGCCGGGGAAAGCTCCGCCAGTGTGAGGAAGGTCCTGCGGTCCAACGCCAGCCCAGTCCCTTCTGCTCGTTAAAGTCTTGAGCCGATTGGAGTTTCAAAGATAGCCCGGCCTGGATTCGAACCAGGGTCGCCGGCTCCAAAGGCCAGCATGCTTGACCGCTACACCACCGGGCTGCAGGCAAGTGGACGCCGGGCCCCGATGGTGATTTATCCTTGTTCGAGGGTCTTGAGGATGAAGCCTGCGATCTTGGGGACCGGGTCCTCCATCGAATCCAAGGCCTTCTTCGCCTTCTTGGCGTAGGTCGCCCTGAACTTGCTGGAGAGGAACCGCTCCGCGTGTCTGATGAGTGCCTTCGGGTCGAGAGCCTTTGCGAGGAGCCCCAGCTTTTCGAGGTACTGGTCGGTGTAGAGCTCCCCCTGGAAGGCAGAGATCGTGGGGACGCCCATGAGCACTGCTTCGGCGTTCATCGTCCCTCCCATGCCTACGAACAGGTCTGTCTTTGCAAGGAGCCCCTGCCCGTTCACTACGTCGTCGGGGACGATGCACTGCGAGCCGAACCTCTTTCTGACCTCTTCGACCTGATACTCGTACCTGCAGAGGGCGACCAGGTTGTAGTTGGGGAAGGCATCGACAAGCTCTTGAATCACGACGTCTGTCCATCCCCGGTCTGCACCTGCAAGGTACGGCGCGTCGATTTCCTGGACCCTGACGGTGATCGTCTTCTTCCCAGGGTCAAGCCTGGGGACGGGCCCACCGATCGCCTTTCTCCTCAGCCAGGCCACGGGGTCGAGCGCCCGATAGGTCGTCACCTGGTTCCTGGTGATCCCGAACTTTGCCCAGGCCGTGTAGGGGATCACCCACGGGCACATCAGGTGGTAGCTCAGAGGAAGAGAGAGCCGCCCCGCCACCTCCGAGTGGGGCGAGTCGTTGACTGCGATGTGCTTTGCCCCGAGTCCGAAGGCGACCCGGGCACAGACCCCCGAAGCAATCGAAACCGCTACCCTGGGTCCGAACTCTTTGACGATGGGGATCATCTCGGCCTGCCGACGGGTCGCGGCCTCGAGTTGTTCGACCAGGCCCCTGCCTCCCCTCTCGCCCACGTAGCGCAGGTCCAAGCCAGCCCTCCGGGCGAGGGGGTCTACCTCCCTGTAGCTCCTCGAGGTGGAGAGGACCTCGCAGCCTGCGGACTCTAGCTCCTTGATCACGGGGTTGAAGAACAGGATCTGTTTCGGAGTCAGTACGTCTACCCAGGCCTTCTGACTGGACATGGTATTCCCTAGACGTAACCGCTGACGCTTTGTGAATTAAACCCATGTTCCGCAATACTCGGAAGACCAGGCCGGACGACCGCGACCTAGTCCTTTCAAAGTATAATTAGAATCGGGCGGGCGGGCATATCCAGGCTTTTGGCAAAGATCAAGGTGGCGATGTACGGTCTCACGAGCGAAGGATACAGGCTCGCGGCCGCCATCGTCGACAGGGCCCAGGTGACCATTGTGGATGAGTCGCTCCAGATGGCCATGGAGCTCGACTCGGCGTTCCTTCGGAAGAACCCCGACCTTCAGGAGTTGATGAGTGCCGAACCCCTGCTCAGCTTCAAGCCGCTTGAGCAGGTCCTGGGAGAAGCTCAGGTGATTTTCTTCGCCCCGAAGCTGAGGAGGCCCGCAGACGAGACGCTTATCGAGGCTGGGTCGAAGCTGAGAGACCTCTGCAGGTACCTGACCAAGGGAGTCACTCTGGTCAACGCCCTCCCCACCGGGCCTGGAGGGAACTCGGAGAACATTACCATGGTCGAGAAGCACACCGGTCTGAAGATCGGGACGACCTTGACCTACGCCTACATGCCCCTAAGGCCGGGGGACCCGAAGCCGGCCGTGGTGTCCATTGCAGGAATAAAGGAGAAGCAGCCCCTCGAGACGCTGGGGTTCACGGAGAACTCGCAGAACATCTTCTCTGCCGAACTCGAGTATGCCTCGTCCGTGATGGGAGAAGCCATCGCCTCGGTGACTGAGATAGAGCTTGCCAGGCGGGCGAGGGAGGCCAACGTCCTCCTCCAGAAGGCTTCCGAGGTCTACATCGACGAGTTCGCGAAGCACCTCTTTGAACTGAAGGCGATTCAGGCCAGCGAGGAGACCGGGGAGTCAATCTCCTACCTCGCCGGGGCTACCCTGAAGAGCTTCGAGAACTACGTGAGGTATGTCGTGGACGAGACGAGAGAGGTCCTGAAGGAGAAGGAGCTCAAGGCAAGCAGGACGAAGATAGGCCTGCTCTGGACTCTGGACAGGTATGAAATGCGGGGGGAAAGGCTCCAGGTGGCAGAGAGCATTCAGCAGAGGCTCAGGGATTACGTAACTGACGTGGACATCGTGTCCGGTCCCAAGCTCAGGGGAGGGTCGGAGGCCCTCGACCCACTGAAGCACAACGTGGTGATAGCCTGCTCGAAGGAGGACTACGAGGCGCTGAAGGTGGCACGCAAGGGGCACAGAGAGCTCCAGATCACCCTGATCTTCGCCACTCCAAGCCTAAGGAGGGAGTGAGCCGCATAACCCTATATCGCATCGGGCGGGAGCGCGTCAACTGATGCCGAGGGTAGGAGTCGTCGGAACGGGCGGGTGGGGGAAGAACCATGTGAGGGTCCTCAGCGAGCTGCAGTCCCTGGCCGCAATCTGCGACCTGAACAAGGAAAGCGCTGACCAGTTCTCGAAGAGCTTCCACGTGCCGGCCTACAACTCGCTCGGTGAGATGTTGAAGAAGGAGAAGCTCGACGCGGTGACCATCTGCACCCCTGCGTCAACGCACTTCGCCATGGCGTCGCAGACTTTGGCCGCCGGGCTCCACACCTTCGTCGAGAAGCCCATGACCACGACGACCAAGGATGGAGAGAGCCTGATCGAGGCCGCGAAGAAGGCGAACAGGTCGCTGACCGTGGGATTCATCGAAAGGTTCAATCCCCCGATCACGGAACTCAAGAAGAGCATCTCTACGGGCAAGATGGGAGAGCTGATACTGCTGGAGTTCCACAGGGAGAACAAGAGGGGGGAGAACATAGGCGACGTGGGAATCGTCAAGGACGCGTCGGTGCACGACATAGACACGGCCCGGTGGCTCTTCGCGGAGGAACCGAAAGTGGTGTTTGCCAGGGTCGGGGCTTTCTACGACCCCATCGAGCACGAGGACTTCGCGACGATACTTCTGGGATTCTCGGGGCAGAAGACCGCGTTCCTGGTGACCAACTGGATCACGCCGAACAGGGTCAGGACGCTGACGGCGGTTTTCTCTGGAGGAGTGATCGACGTGGACTTCGTGACCCAGCAGCAGAGCATCCATCAGGATAACGTGACCACGGTGCCGAAGATGACCGTCCAGGAGCCGCTCATGCTCGAAATGAAGGAGTTCACGAGGGCGATCGAAGAGAAGAGACAGCCCCTCGTCACAGGCGAGGACGGTCTCAAGACCACGAGGATTGCCGAGGCAGTCCTGGCCTCGAGTTCGTCAGGGACCCCGATCTACCTGAAGTGAGAGGATGAAGCCAGTCAACTTCGTAGCCAAAGACGCGAAGATAGGGAAGAAGGTGAAGATATGGCACTTCGCCATGGTGGGTTCGAAGACGGTGATAGGAGACAACGTGAAGATCGGGTCGCTGGCTCACGTGGACTACGACGTCCGCATAGGGAGTGGGACCAAGATTGAGGGGAGCGCCTACATCCCGCCGCTGTCGAGGATAGGCAAGAACGTGTTCATCGGACCCGCGGCCGTGCTCACCAACGACCCCTACCCGCCGAGCAAGAGGATGATTGGGGTCAGAATCGAAGACGGAGCGGTCATCGGGGCCCGGGCGGTCATCAAGGCAGGCGTGACCATAGGCAAGGGAAGTGTCGTAGCCATGGGGGCTGTGGTGACCAAGGACGTGCCCCCTGGGGTGGTGGTTATGGGCGTCCCGGCGAAGGTCGCCTACACTAGGAAGGAGTTCGACGCTAGGATGAAGGCCTGGGAGTCAGGCGCCTGATCCTCGAACTGGTGTAGAGTTCCGCCAGGGTGGACATCACCACAAACCAGAGCGCACCGAGCCCAAGGGTGGACCCCACTTTCAGGAGGGCGAGTGCCGTCAGGCTCCCCAGCTCATGGATGGGGGGTGCGAAGGCCAGAATCACGTTGAAGAAGAGGTACACCTCTCCGATGATTAGGAGCCAGGCGATGGTGACGATGCCGACTAGGGGAACGAGTCTCATACTACAACACCCAGGTCATCAGTGAAGTGACCCCGGACAGCACGCAGGCAATGCCGGTGAGAATGGCCACCGCTTTGACCAGCTCCCTCTCTGACATCGGGCCGTCGAGCAGCAGCATCCTGACCAGGGTGGCCGGGGCTCCGGCCTCGGGTGAGGCATAGAGGCGCCCGTCCTCGCCCATATAGGTCGGCCTGGATTTCATCGTCCTCCGTTCCACAAAGCCTCTGACGCTTGACAGGATGTAGAAGGAGTTCAGAATTGCGGGAACGATCGCCACCATGGCCGCTATTTCGACCCCTCCAGTGACCGCCAGGGCTGCGAACATGGCGCCGAACATCAAGGCCCCGCTGTCCCCGTCGAAGACTCTGGATGGGAACCTGTTGAAGATGAGGAACCCTGCGGCGACGGCGAGCAGTGGAAGGGTCGCAGCGACCCTTGCAAGCGAGAATCCGGAAGCGAAGGATGCGTGCAGTACGACGGCGAAGAGCAGGGCGGACGTCGCGAGCAGGGTGAACCAGGAGATCTCTCCGTTGAACGAGTCCATCATGTTGAAGGCGTTGGCGACGACCGGGAAGGAAACTATCGCCAGGGCGGTGTAGATGCTGAAGTGTTCGCTGGTCATTCCGAATATCGGGAAGGCTAGGGCAGGCAAGTAGAGGTTGGTCTGGACCATCACGAGGAGTACGAGGGGGGCCGCTGCGAAGAGAAGAAGGAGGGGCTTGGTCTTCCCTCCCAGGACGTAGAGGTCGTCGGCCAATCCGATCGCGAACGCGATGGCGGCTGCACCGATGACGGCCACGGGGACCAGGGAACCGAAGGCTGCGTAGACCAGCACTTCGCCCGCGAGGGCGCCTGCAAGGAGAAGTGGTCCAGCGGGCAGAGGCACCTTCGTCACGGGCTGCTTATGCACGTCATCGGCCACCCTGCCTGAACGGGTGAGGTACCTGATGTAAGCGGGCATTGCGACCACGACCACCAGAAGAGGTATCAGGAATGAGAGAGTAAGGAGCCCAGCATCTGCCAAGCTCGGAGTCATTCTTGGGGAGCCGCGAATGCTTTCTGATTAAACGGTTTCGAGGGAGGATGCAAACGCTTCAATGTTATATATGGCCCTTGAAAGACCAAAGAGAGACAAATGAACGTCAAGGATTTGCGCGATGGGATGAGAAGGGTGGACGCTGAGGGCGAGATAACCGAGATCTCCGACCCCCGCACCGTCAACCTCAGGACCGGAGGGGAGGCGAGGGTGGCTGACTGCATGCTGAAGGACGAGACCGGCACGATCAAGCTCTCACTCTGGGACGACCAGATTGACATGGTCAAGCAGGGCTCGAAGGTCAGGGTCACGAACGGCTACACCAACAGCTTCCGGAGCGAGCTCCGCCTGAACGTGGGCAAGTACGGAAAGCTCGAAGTCCTCGAAAGCTGAACGGCAAGCACGTCTATATCCGACCGAATCTTCATCGTGGGCCATCATGGGGACCGGAGGAGTGTTCCTAAGGAAACTCAGAGCCAAGGTTACTGACCAGCCGACTGGTTTCGTTTGGATCGAGAAGTGCAGGCTCGCCGGGTCGGGCTATCCGGCTTCGAGGAGTCAGGTAGAGTGGATAGCTGATCAGGGGATAGGCGTCATACTCACTCTCACTGAAGATGCGCTGCCTGCGGCCTGGGCGCAAGGGCTTTCGATTGTCACCCATCACATTCCAATGAACGACCACGCCGCGCCAGGGGCGGCGGCTCTTGACGCGGCGGTCTCCTTCATCAGGGGTCAGTTGGAACAGGGAGAGTCTGTGCTCGTGCACTGCCTCGCGGGGGAGGGCAGGACAGGTTGCGTGCTGGCGGCTTATCTGATCAAAGAGAAGAAAGTGGGCGCCGATGAAGCAATGAGGACTCTGAGAGAAGTCAAGCCAGAATTCGTCGAACGGTCTCAGGAGGATGCTGTGCGCAACTACGCCTCGACTGTAAAGCCATAAGCCATCCAAACAGATCGAGGCCCCGGTTGAAGAAGGCAGTCTTCGCGACAACGGCGGCCCTCCTAATCGTGCTCCTGGGACCCGCGTCTACGGTCGCGGCACAGGGATGCGACATTTCAATCGTAGCACAGCCCCCGTTGGTGAACTACCCCGGTTCTAGCCTGCCTAGCCAGGGAACGGTCGCGTTCTCTGAGATTGTGAACGTGAACTACTCGTTCGCCTTCGTCAACCAGACTATCATCCTCGAGTACTTCAACGGGACGGTGTGGCGCGGACTCGACAGTTTCAGAGGAAACGTGATCGGATTCACAGAAGCGGATGTGGGTTTGGATACGTCCTGGGCGCACCAGGGCGAGAACTCCATAAGGGCGGTCAGCGGAAACTGCACCTCCCCCGAATCTCGATTCTCGATTATTTCCGACCCCCCGGCATTCACGGAAGCAATCGGTTCCTATGCATTGGCAGGAGTTGTCCTGGGGCTCTTCTACTTCTTCGGGAAGAGCCTCGGGAGGAAGAAATTCATCCTGCTGGCGGCGGGGCTCTATCTGGCCGTCGCCCCTTTCACAGGTCAGAGGTACGACGTTTACTTCCTCTTGAGCTCAGGAGTGAGGATTCTCCAGCATGTCAACCCGTTCGATGCGGGCAATCCACCTGTGTACCCCGGCGCGCTCAAGTGGGCATACCCCCCGCTTTACGCGGTCTACAGCGCATTTTCATTCGCGCTCTACCAGCTTTTCACTGGCGCCACACTACCCAGTGTCCCGGCGCTTACCTACCCTGGGTGGGCGACTGCGGTGTACAGCGTATGGCAAGCCTACATCCCGCCGACTCTCCCCCTACTCGTCCTGTTGCTCAAGATTCCCATGGTAGTGTCCGCCATTTGGACAGGTGTACTCGTAGGGAGGATGTCAGGAGATCAAACTCTCGTGGTCAAATGGGTAGCCAATCCCCTCGTGGTTCTGGTCGCAACCGTTTGGGGGCAGCTCGACCCGATTGCTACGCTTCTTGCAGTCGGCTCCATCTACATGTTTCAGAAAGGGAGACCGTATCATGCCTATGCGCTCGCGTCCTTTGGCGCGGCGGTCAAGGTTTGGCCGGTGTTGTTGATACCGATACTGCTCGTGGTCTCATTGAGACGTGAAGGGGGGGGTGCCCTGAAGCCGCTCCTTGCGATTCTCCCGGCCCTCGCTGTGACGCTTGCGCTCTATGGCGCCTACGGAAACCTGGTCGAGAGTCTATCCGTTTTCGTGTACGCTAGGGGTATTCCCACCTACGCAGGCCAGTTCAGCGTCAATGGGCTGACGTGGCAGCAGGTACTCTTTGTCCTCAAGGCCCCTCCCGTCCCCATGTTCTTGGTCGTGGGCATTCCTGCGTATTTCGCGATGTTGGGGTGGATGTATTGGAGAAGGGCGCAAGACGTGACGAAATGGCTCACCATTTCGATACTTGTCTTCTTCCTGACCTACAACTACGTGAATCCGCAGTACTTCTATTGGATAATTCCGTTGCTCATGATAAGGGGGCGAAAGTTGGCCACCATTGTCTTCACGGCACTCCCCTTGATATTCGTCGCCCTTTCTTACAACGCATTCTACTTTGTTTCACCCATACTCCTCCCCGATCAGTTCACCTTTGGCGCATCAATAGCAGAGCAACTCAAAGTCTCTTACTTCTATGGAACGTCGACGCTCTTCATCTTGGTGGCAGGTCTGATTCCAACCGTTGTGTATCTGGTATACCTTTTCGCAGATTTGAGGCCCCGGAGGACGGGTTCGGGCAATATGCCTGCGAACGTTTAAGCGTCTCACTGGGGTTTTCTTGACGTTGAGCGACGCCGGGCAGTATGTGCGCCTCGTTACCACTGGGAGGAAAACGGGGAAGCCTCATCCTGTGTTAGTAAGGTACGTGATGTACGGGGGACGGATGGTCGTCTTCCCTCAGGTGGGGACCGGACAGGACTGGGTGGCAAATCTGGAACGGAATTCCTCTCTGACCGTCACAGGAGGCAACAGCCGATGGAAGGGGCAGGCAAGATTTGTGCGGGTGAACTCCTTGAAGGACCCCGTTCTTGGGGCGTTCACCAGAAAATACGGGGAGGTGGAAGTGAGGAAGCGCTATTGGGGCCAATCAACTTACGTCGAAATCGAACTTCTGGACCAGGAACCGGAAGCTTATGACGAGCTGGTCTACTCTGACCTTGAAGCCGCGTTCGACGGCGTTGCAGAGACCTACGACAGCCATATTTTTGGGAATCCGATGAATCTGTGGCTTCGGAATCGTTCCGTAAGTCTCCTTCGCAGTCTCTTCGGTGGCGGTGATCAAGTTGTTGAGGTAGGCTGCGGCACGGGCACTGAAACGCTTAGCCTAGCAAGGCGCGGCGTCAAAGTACTTGCCTGCGACATATCATCTAGAATGCTCGACGTAATGATGAAGAAGGCTCGTCGTGAGGGACTAGAGGACAGTGTTGTTCCGCTGCACTGCAGGCCGTACGAAATCAGGAGCGTCGTCAAGGGGCTTGGCATAGAGAAGGTTGACGGCGCGTATTCGACCTACGGCGCGGTCAACACTGAGCCCCGGCTTGGGGCTATGGTTGACGGTCTTCATCGGCTCATCAAGAATGATGGTGAACTCGTACTCGGCGTTTGGAACAGGTACTGTATGTACGAGATCCTCGGCTACTCTCTTAGGCTGAGGCCTTCGATGGCTTTCGCGCGATTCCGTAATCCAGTGCCAGTTGGCAAGTCGAGGTTCTGTGTCGCTTCCAACGCGTATTCGGTGGCAGACGTATCTGCGGCCCTTTCGGGCTACTTCAGGTTGAAGAGTGTCTACGGGGTCGGGATACTCCTCCCCCCATCAAACCTTACCCGGTACCTCCCTCCCCAGGGGGCGCTCCGCTTCGTGGAGCGCGCCGATGTCGCCATTCAGGGTCACCTTCCGTGGAACCGGCTCGGCGACCACTTCCTTGGAGTCTATTCCAGAAATGCGTGAACTGACCTTTTTCGTGTGCACGCACAATTCTGCGATGACGCTTGAAAGATGTCTATCGAGCATAAGTGTGAGCGAGCCCGACTCGCCGGTGATGGTCATCGACCAGCATAGCACCGACTCTTCTGCTCAGATAGCGATGAAATTCGGGGCGGAGGTGCATCTTGAGAATGTCGGGCTGGGATACGCCAGGCAACTTGCGTTTCAGCTGGTCCAGACTGAGTTCCTGGCGTTCGTAGATAGTGACGAGGAGCTTGTCCGACCTTCCTTCTTCCGGGATGCCACTAGGATATTGCAGGACCCCCGGGTTGGGGCGGTGGAGGGGATGGGAGTAGGCCACCGATTCGCCTATGGGCTCCCGATGGGTTTCGTGGTGCTGAGGTCCAGGGACTTCAGAGGGCGGGTCATTCCAAGCGAGATCAACGCCCGCGAAGAATACTTCGTTCAGCGAAGACTTCGGTCACTCGGTCTCTCCACCGTTTTCGTCCCCAACTCAAAGGTTCACCGGTCACGATTCCGCAAGTACAAACCCGAGTGGGAGGGAGCGAACACTAGAATTGCTGGTGGTCTCAGCCTCGGGCAGCTCTTGTTCGTACTCCGGGTGTTCATTCTGCAGAGTTTGAATAGCCGCAGCTACAGGAACGTCCTCTACCTGCCCGTCTCCTATCTGAAGTTCCTGAGAGGCTACCTACAGCCCGACCAATGGCGCAATCTGAGGTTGGTGGATTGAATGAAACTGGTGCAGGAGAGGACGGCGGTCAAGATACTCGTTGAACCAAACGGTCTTCTCGTCTCTTTCACCACCAAGAAGAGGGCTTGCTTCTTCTTCGTTTCTGCTGCCTTTCTGGGGGCCAAGGTCGCCCCCACGACAGACCCCTACCCTGGAATCGTGGAAGAATGCGGATATGACATCAGGAAGATAATTCATGAATGGGACAGGCTTTCCAGATTCAAGGGGAATGCCCGGGGGTAGGCCCGCCAAGGTCTCTTGCCAGATTGGCGGACTACTTGTCGCCCTGTGTCTTTACCACCCGGAACTTCAAGAAGACATCCAGTTTGAAGAACCAAAGAGGGCTGGTCGCGACGTCGAGTAGATAGAGATGGGTAAAGCGCTCCAGAAGCTTTCCTGCGGCGTTGTCTAGGAGTCCAGTTCCCCTTCTATTATCGAGCCTGAGAGCACTCGGCGCGATGTCACTAATCGGGACAAAGTATGGTCCCGCGTCATAGGGCCAAACAAAGGGACCGCGCGCGGAATTCCTGGTTCGGAGCCCCCTCGCAGCCCAGAGCAAGTTGTTCATTGCCAAGTTCGGCATGCTGATGATTACTGTTGCGCCGTCCTTCGAGACCCGCGCTACCTCCCTCAGGACGGCCGTGGGGTCTGGAAGAAGATGGATGACCCGAATCATGACCACGCAGTCGAAACTGGAATCTCTCGCAGGGATCCTCGATATGTCCGCCCTAGCAAGATTGGTCTTCTTCAGCCTCTGTTTCGCAATTGTCAGGTTTCTCGGAGTGTATTCCAGTGCGAAGATATCTCTGAAAGTCGGTTCGAGAATCTGGGTGATTCTTCCGAAGCCGCACCCGAGTTCCAAACACCTCTCGGCGGGAGTGAGCCAGCTGGATATGATGTGTTTCTGTGCCGCGTCCTCAAGACGCTTGCCCGCCCACACCTGGCGGTAATCGTATTTTTCGTAATTCGCCAACCATGGAAGTCTGACTTCGTGCGAGGCGTTTTCTCCCAGACTCAAGCCAAGCTGCCCGAGGTCTGGTCGTTTGTCCCGGCCCTTAACCTTCTTTTCAGTTGAACTGCGCCCTAGGTGAATCTTTTGAGACTAGGCGTCGCGATGCCCCCCAGATTCGATCTTCTGTCGAATGGTAAGATAGAGTATAAATGCATAGCCTGTTAGATAGACAAACAAGATCGGAAGAATCCCCAGGTTCCCAGTCAAGACCGCCCACCCGGATGCGAATATGGCTAGCACGACTGCTCCTGCCTCAAGGAAGGTCGTGGAGTTCAACGGAATCTGGTACTTCTTCTTGCTCCAATCTTCGCCCGTATGGACCACGGCATACTTTGGCGTCCGAGAGAAAGTGCCGGTCTCACTTGACAGAAGACCGTTGAGCGCCTGGACTGAATTGCTGATGCTCATCCCATAACCAAGGACGACGAGGAACGCTATCTTCCTCAGGTTCGCGAAGAGACCCAGCTTCTGGACCCTGACCGCCTGCACGCAGTACATCAGCACCGATAGGGTCGACAGGACGATCAGTGCTGAGAAGACCAGCCATGGCACGACCTGTATGGTCTCAATGGTGATGCTAGCCGAACCCGACGCCATCGATAATGTCGGGACTCCCACTTGGACACCGTAGCGGATCGCATCCAGAGAGAGAAAATCAGCGACCACCACAAGGATGAACGAGGCGACCATCAGAGGATGTACAAGGTAGTAGGTCAGATGAATCCCCGCCTCGACCTTCTGACCCGTCGATAGGTTCTTGGTTCTCCAAATCCTGCCCAGGAGTTTCTTGGCAGTCTGCAACGACCCCCTCGCCCATCTTCCCTGCTGTCGCTTGATGCTGGCGATTGTGGGGGGAACTTCCGCAGGAACCTCTAGGTCGTTCAGGTAGACCCCCCTGTAACCACCCAACTGGATTCTGTAGCTCACGTCGAGGTCTTCTGCGAGGGTGTCCGAAGCCCACCCCCCGGCCTTCCTTATGGCGTCGGTCCGGAGGACGCCTGCACTTCCGTTGAAGTTCATCAGGTAGCCGCTGCCGTTCCTTCCCTGCTGTTCTAGGTAGAAGTGGGCGTCTACCCCAATCGCCACGGATTCGGTGACGGTATTGTAGTTCCTGTCCAGGTGGCCCCACCTCCCCTGCACGAACCCGACGTCCGCGTCGTTCTCCATCACGGAGACGGTCCTTTCGAGGAAGTCGGCCGGAGGGACGAAGTCAGCGTCGAGGATGGCCACGTACGTTTCCTGGGTCTGCTCAAGGGCTGTCTGGAGAGCCCCCGCCTTGAAACCGGCCCGGCTTCCTCGCCTGATAACCTTGAATTTGTAGCCCTGGGCAGAGTAGTCGGAGGCCAAGCGGTCAATCTCTTCGCGCGTCTCGTCGGTGGAATCATCGATGACGAAGATCCTGACCAGGCCCATTCCGTAGCGATCTGCGACGCCTACACAGGACTTCAGCAGCCTGCCGACGACGTACAATTCGTTGTAGATTGGAAGATGTATTGCCACCGGAGGCCTGCTGGTGAGCGGGGCCATCTCCGGTAATCTGTACCGCCTGGACCTTAGGGTCAGATGCAACGTGTTCAGACCGTAGACGAAGAAGGCAACGCTCAGAAGGACTGAAAGCAGAAGCAGGATACCTGCGATCGACAGACCTGGTGCGGCAAGCATAGCCTACTGCTCCGAATTGTCTGAGACATCCTGCCTCGAGCTAGACGGGGACTGTCGAGCCGAGACATGATATCTCATCAATCTGAACGCCCATTCACTCGGCGCGAACAGCGGCATAGGCGGCCCTGAGCCCGGCGTACCTGGCTGATTCGTAGATGAGGTGGTCATACCCTGCACGGATCCTGAAAACCCCTTCCCTTCTCTGACGGCCTGCGAGTTTCCGGTTGAGGATGAAAGCCTTCATCTTGATGAAGGAACCGACGACAACATAGAGGAACCGGTCAAGGACCAACTCATATGACCTCGCCCATCTCTGGGGTGCGGTTGTGGGCGAAACCTGTCTGCTGCGCAAGGAGTAGGCACCCGGGTATAACGATTGAATCCAACTCGCACTTCGCAGCAACGATCCATAGGTGTCTCGACCCATCAGAACTACGGACGCCAAAGCGTCTCTCGCGAACAGAGCGTCCTGCTCATTTGCGAAGATTGATTCTGCGTAGTCTTGGTCCATCACACAGCTGAGGCAGAGCTGAGGTGCCGCGGACCTTGTTAGGTTGAAGACTCTCGCCAACAGGAGAGCCTGTGCGAGGGAGAACCACATTCTGCCCCGCGGGGCCACGCAGAACAGATCCAGGTCACGTGATTGCGAGCTGGACATGTAGGAGGTCGACCCGCTTACGGCGACCATGCGGAACGGGCTCGAACGAATCAGGGGCATGAATTGGGCAGCATATGACAGGTTCCTCGCGGCCACCTTCCTGTTTCCTCTTTCCTTGTTGAGCAGGGCCTCCCTGACGGCACTTGACTTCGCTGTGACGTACCCCGATTTCAGCTCGAACTTGGAACCGAGAACAGGAAAGGTGTCGAAGGCTTCAGCGAGTTCCGCTTCGGTTGTCCTCTCGTTTAGGAGGGGCAGGAGTTCGCGGAGCGAAATGAGGGAGCCTTGCCTCCTAGCCACGTCGACTAGAAGGGAGATCCGAGCCGCGCTGCTCTCTGAAAGGGTCAAGTGAACCTCCTCCAGACGGTATGCCTCTTCGTCGAACGGAGCCCATCCCAGACAGCCAGGACAGAGGCCACAAACTCGGTCACCACGGCGACGGGGAGCACGAGAAGATACCTAGGGCACCTCGATACTGTCGTGGTGAGGAGCCTCAGTCCAATCGATGGCGAGAAGACCAAGAGAGACTCGACGGTCCTTGGCGGTTTCCCAACTCTGCGCCAGACCTGGGCGTGACCGAACAGGATGCGCCTCCGTTGGCCGATCAGGTCGGAGACCCTTTGTGGTGTCTCAATCCCCACTTTGGCCGCGGTGGAGAATTTCACTGTGTACCCCTTCCTTCGGGCGGTCGAGGCCATGAATGCGCCGTCGTTGACGAGGCCTTCCGGGAGCAGTGTCAGGGCCTTCGACCTGAATGCTACGAGCTCGTCGCAGGTGTGGTTTGACAGGTTCATGTGGTTCAGCGTGAGGGAGCATTGGTTGTGCGTGGCCCACATCAGGTCTGCGATGGAGAAGGCCACCCCTGCGGCGCGCTGGGTTACCGGCATCGCCGAGACAGCGCCCACGCGTCCGTCGGCGGTGAGGATTGAAAGCAAATGAGATATCGCCCCGGACTGAGGATGGGCATCGGAGTTTACGAAGACAATCATGTCTCCTTTGGCTTGAGTCAGGATCTTGTTTATCGCATCTGCTTTGCCGTGTCTTACCTCTTCGGAGACGAGTTGCACCCGGTTCTCTTGCTTCTGGATTGCCCTCAGTTTCGAGACTGTTGTTTCAGAGCACTCGCTCGCGACGACAATCACTTTCTTCAACTGAAGTCCTTCAGGGAAGCTCTCCGCGAGGACGAGACTTACGAGAGCTGGCGTGTCTTCAGCCTGGCCCGTGGCGCAGATTCCTACGGTGCAGTCTGAAGGAGAGGTGATGTGTTCAGTCAGGCTCATAGGGTAATCCTCAGCAGAGCGAGTACCCCGACGAGCTCGAAGGAACCCATGATCGACCAATAGGGTGCAGCGTCGTCAAGATATGCTGAAAAGGAAGTGTAGGCTATTGCTGTTCCTAAGCTCTGAACTACTAGGAGAAGCGAGAAGACGAACAGTCCAGTAGCGTACTTCGCTTTTGTCGAGAGGGCAGTCTTTCCATACACATGGGCGAGGAATCCGAATAGAACCGCGTTAGCCGAATAGAGGGCTATCGCGAGCACTAGGAGAGGAGTCATCCTATCGATTCATGCCTCGTTTGTCTAAAAGGCTATTTCAGAATCTCTTCAAAATCCTGGGTAGTTCGACCTATAAGTTCGCGGAAGCGACATGTGGAGCCTCCTTGCCTGAAGACCATGAGCTGAAACGCGTGCTTTGGTACGTCCTGGGCGGTGCGAGGGGCGGCGAGAACCGTGCGCGAATCATTCATGAGCTCAGTCTCAGGCCTCTGAACCTAAACCAGTTGGCGGAGAAGCTCGGCGTCGACTACAGGACAATCACCCACCATGTAGAAGTACTGAAGGCAAATTCCCTGGTTGTTACCCAAGGAGAGAAGTACGGCGCCATGTACTTCCTTTCCCCCAGGCTGGAGGCGAGCATCGATATTTTCAAGAGGATTTCAGATGAGTTGCATCTGGATTTGGCTAAGACAGAAGATCGGTGATGAACTAAGGAGATTCTGCTATTGCAGCACTTCGCGGAGTGCCTCAAGAGGGAGTGCCCCATTACTCAGCAACGAGTCGTGGAACTTCTTGATTTCGAACTCTTCGCCGAGTTTCTTCTGTGATTCTTGCCTTAGCCGCATCATTTCGAGCTGCCCCGTCTTGTAGGCCAAGGCCTGTCCTGGCCAAGTGATGTACCTGTCCACTTCGTTCACTATGTTGTTCTTTGCCAGGGCCGTGTTCTCAAACATGAAGTCGATTGCCTGCTGGCGTGTCCAGCCCTTCGCATGCATACCTGTGTCAACGACTAGCCGGCACGCTCGCCAGGCATCGTAGGAGAGGACGCCGATCCGGTCGAGGTCGGACGAGTAGAGGCCCATTTCGTCCGCCAGGCGTTCGGTGTAGAGCCCCCATCCTTCCACGAATGCGGTCACCCCTGATTGCCTACGGAACTCCGGGATTCCCTCTAGTTCCTGAGCTATGGCAATCTGTAGATGATGTCCTGGAATCGATTCGTGGTAGGCGAGCACTTCGGCTTCGTAGCGGGGTCTGGTCTCAGGCTCGGAGGTGTTGATGTAGTAGCGGCCAGGCCTTGAGCCGTCCGCCGCGGGCTGGCGGTAGTAGGCGATGGTCGAGTTCTTCTCTTCGTGCTCCTCCATGCGCACCACTTCACACTCGGCCCTCGGGAGCCTCCCGAACCAGTTCTTGATGGCGTCCCTGGCCTTGGCCAGGGCGGTCGCCGCTTTCTCGGCCACTTCGTCTCTGGTGGAGAAGTACAATGACGGGTCAGTTCTCAGCCTGTGGAGGATCTGCTTCCTATCTCCTGTGCCGAAGGCTCGACCTCCGAGAACCTCTATTTCCTTGTTGATTTTCGCGACCTCCTGGAGCCCCGTCTGGTGCAGGTGGTCGGGGGCGAGGTTGAGAGAAGTGTGGACGCGTATCAGGCGAGAGTAGGATTCGACTCCCCCGGGGATGTGCATTATTCCGGGGTGGTCCTGCAGGCGGGCGGATGGCAGAACTTCGGTTTCTAGGAACTCGAAGTACCTGATGTAGCCGGGGCGGATTGATTCGTTGAAGGTCAGTAGAATTCGGTCTCGGAACTCCTGCCGTTCGACCTCGGACCAGTCTTCGTGATTGGCGGATAGCGGGCGGAGCATCGCCCATTCGGCGTCAGGCCTGCCTTTCAGGTCGTGAATTTCGTCGATGACCTTTTGGGCGCAGTCGCGGACTGTCACCCTGCCCTCTCCGAGGCCTCGACGAAGGTTTGCGATGTGGTCGTCGAAGAAATGGCCTATCCCGTTCCATCGGCTTACCATGGCATTCGCCTCCGCAGGAGTCCCTGCAGGCTGATAGGACTCCATGTTCAGAAACTCAATCTGTGGTCCCTGGAGTGGGTCCACGGTCCAATCTCCTAGGCGGCACGACAGGTAGTCTAGCTGTGCACTCACCTCTTCCAGGAGAGCTGTCCTAGTCAGCCTGCCTCGAACGGAAAGCGAATCTGCGGGCATTGCGTGACACTGGGTCAGAATTGACTTGTACTTGCCTTCGACTTGCGAAAGTGCCTCAGGGGTTATGTCTGGGAGACGGTCGCTGAAACGCCGGTCGCCTATGACCGTCGCGAAAAGTGGGTCGGCGGACATGCGTACATCCCAGTACTTTTTCGCGAGGTTCCCCAGGAAATCGCTGGCTCCGGGCTGCAACAGGCGCGTTCTTGCGGGAGTAGCTACTTATGCGATTCTGGTCCGCTACTGGAATGATCTCTGGTGCGGCTCCGGGAGAACAAGTGGTTTCTGAAGTACTTGTTCAGAGTGACTCCGTTCCTGTCGAGGTTCAAGTTGACCTGCCAGGTCTCGACCCCGGTTTCCTCCGCCTTCCGGGCCACGTCCAGGATTCGGGAGTTGTCGCTGTCGCCTGACGGCGGTTTGAACCGTTTGGCGTCATAGAGGTAGCACATGACGATGACTGCACGCTTCCCGTCCTTGAGAGACTTGCTTAGTTCGGTCATGTGCTTGATCAAGCGGTCATAGGAGTTGAACCTGCTCCTGCTCACTGATCGAACCCCGGGCGCGGAAGGTAGGACAATCAGAGGAGTTTTGACTTCGAGGTAGGTCCGTCCAACTTGGAAGTCAATTCTCGAAGAGCCGAGTCTCACCTCCCGCTTCACTTCTCCTTTGACCATCCTGGAGAGTTGTCCTGTTCTTAGGAGATGTTCGATATATCGGTTGGCGGCGGTCTGATTGATCCCGATCCAGGACTTCGGCCTTTCTCGAGTCTTACCTGCTGAGACCGCCTCGACGGTGAAGGCCGTCTTCCGAGCAGTGTTCCGGGCATTGGAAAACAGACAGGGGATGCCGTGTAGGTCGAGGTCGCCGAGTCTGCCGGTGGTCGGGCAGTGGCATCTCAGCGTACGGCCCTTGGACTGCACCATCATGACAAACCTGTTGGGCCGGGACATCACAATCCCTTCCGACAGGGGCGGGTTGAATGGGTAGGCGGGTGGTGTGGAATTGCGCGCCACGACAGTGCGGCCAGGGCCGGACTAGATTAATGCGGGGGGTGGGATTTGGACCCACGAACCCCTAAGGGATGGGAGCCTCAGTCCCACGCCGTTGACCATGCTGGGCGACCCCCGCGCAAAGTGAGGCCTTTCTTCTCAATTCTAAAACCCTTTCCGCAGGAGCAAGGATTTAACGCCCAGTCGGCTCGGGTCGAGATTGAGCCGGCGTAGCTCAGCCTAGTAGAGCACACCGCAGGGGGCTCAGACGCCTCGTAAGCGTGGGGTCGAGGGATCGAAACCTGCTTCGGCAGGCGGGTAGCCCTCCGCCGGCTTCCTTACAAATTGGCCGATTGCCTGGTTCGGGTCAAGAATCTTCGGCAAATCTCTCAGGGCTCGCATTCACCATTTCCCGTAGTGAACCACCTGATTGGAGGGCCGCCTTCCCCTTTTCAGGGACGGAGACCTCTTGTCCTTGGCTGGGTGGCCAATGGAAATTACGCCGACTGGATGGAAGTGACGGGGGATTCCCAGGAGCTTTCTCATTGCCGCCGGATCGAACACGCCGGAAAAGGCTGCAGCAAGTCCCGAGTCGACCGCTGCGAGGAGGATGGTCATGCACCCGGCGCCGATGTCGAAGAACCAGTAGGGAGTCGGCCAGTCAATCTCCTTGCCGTTCTGTAGTTTGTCGGGTTCGTTGTATCTGTCGTGGTACAGCTTCTCGCTGACGCAGGCGACGATGTCGACTGGTGCCTCTGAGATCCACTGGTGGAAACCACCCTTCGTGTATCCGACCTCGCCCTGGAGTCGGGCGACCTTCTTCTTCAGGGCTTTCTGAGTAACCACCACGTAGGCGCTTCCCTGGCTGAAGCCTGCGCTCGGTGCGTGCTGGGCGAGCTCCATTATGCGCTTGACGGCTGCTTCGGGAACTGGCCGACCGGAAAAGTGCCTGACCATCCTCCTCTTGCGGACCGTCTCCTCGAACTCCATCGGCAGTGGCCAATAAGCGGCGCAATGTTAGCGTTGCCCAGAAACCTTTAACGAACGAACCGGCCGCGTGATTCTCAGATTCAGATGAGCGGTCGTTTCTGGCAGGCGGTTCCCATTGTGATTCTGATTGGTGTGGCTGTGGCCGCGGCGTCGACCTTCATCTATGTCAACGAGGAAGGGTTCATGGCATTCGTAACGCCTCAGCGGGCAGCGTTCTTCACTCTGGTGGCCGAAACCTACCTGGTGGTTCTGCTGGTAGGCGTAGCGATGGTGTTCCTCGGCCTGCGAGAGGAAGTGGCGAGCAGACAGAGGACGACTGTGGCCAGAGGAGTCACCCCGTTGTCGCCTGCGTGGTTGATACCCCACGTCCTGTCAGTCAAGAAGTACCGGCGTTACTTCGTAGCTGCGGCAGTTCTTTACGGACTTTTCTATGCGGCGATTACCAGTATGATTGTCTATCAGCCCGGAGTTGACTTCGGACAGGCCTACGGTGCCAGCTTGCCTTCGGCCGTCGTCACTGCCTGCTGCGGAGCTCCACTCTATTCGCCTGTGGTCACTGTCTACGTGGTCAACCACCTCGGACTCCTTTTGATACCACTGACCGTACTGCTCCTTCTGGCGACCTCGACCCTGGTTGGCCTGAACTTCGCGCTGGTGGCGTTCGCCTTCGACAGCCGAGCCAAAGGAGTTGGGAGAGGTTGGGTGGGAGGGTTGGGGGCCATGGTAGGCCTCTTCACTGGCTGCCCTACCTGTGCCGGACTGTTCTTCGCCAATGTGCTGGGCGGCGGAGGGGCCGTCTCATTTGCCGTTCTCCTGGCGTATTACCAGCCGGTCTTCATACTCCTCAGCCTTCCGGTCCTCCTGGCCACACCCTATCTGATTTCACGAAGTCTCGGGAGAGTGTTCAGAGAAGGGTGCGTCGTACTGGATGAAACCCGTAGGTCTGCCGCTCAGGTCTAGCCAGACTTTACGATTATTGTCGCTATCATCCACGCGGGGTGGATGGAGCAAAGGTAATGGTAGGTCCCGGGGGTGGTCAGGGTGACCGTGAAGGTTGCGCCGGCGTTCAGGTTGCCTGAATCAAAGGAACTTGCCCCTGATGGGATCGAGGTGGAGGTGACGGTGTGTGCTGCAGAATCTTGGTTTGTCCATTGGATCGTGTTGTTCACTCCGACCACGACGGTGATAGCCTTCGGGGTAAAGTTGAGGGTCTGGTTGGAGCTTATTCCGTTCGGGATGGTCACTGGTACAGTCCGTGGGCGAGAAGTGAAGAAGTAATATGCTCCCGCTGCAACCGCGATGATAATCACGACGCCGATGATGGCTATGGTTCTGCCTCTCCCTCCTTTCGTCGGTCGGGCTGTTTGCACGGATGAATGACTGAAGATTTTCTCTATAAGGCTACTTCAGAATCATGTCAGAATCTCCTACATTTGTGGTTTGGACGACTTCGCCCACAATCGACTAGCCAAGAGGGCTCTGCTCTGCATCGCCCAGTGAATCGGGCAGAAGATGTCGCAGTATATACTGAAGGACCCGGTAACGTTGGCGATGAAGGAGAAGGTCTGACCGCTTTCCTTTGTAGCCTTCAGGCTGTCCCGAACGTCAGCCCCAACTGTCTCAGCCACTTCCTGTAAGCGACGGCTATCCTGTCGGACCTGAGGTGGAGCTCGGCTTGAAGGTCGAGTGGGAGCTTCTCGGGCCTCTGGGACTCAACCACGGGTATGTCCTGGTCTGTTATCTTGTCCTGGAAGGCCCTCAGCTCCTCCTCGGGCATCTCGTGAGAGTAATTCAGCGCGAGCCAGAACCAGGCGACAGACTCGGACTCGCTGACTGGGGTGACGGTCGCGAAGATCGAGAAGACCCCTTCCTCCGTCTTCTTGGAGAGCGACATGGTCAGGGGGCGCAGGACCCTGTAGGTGTAGTTGACGTTCTTGCCGATTCCAGTGCCGTCGGGGTCGGGCTGCCAGATGAGGACGTCCCGGGCCTCGATGCCCCCGTCCGTCACGTCCACCTGATAGTCCTGGATTTCGGCATGAGATTTCTCGCCCAGGTAGCCAGCATGCAGGAAGGGGAGGTGGGCGACGTCGAGGAAATTCTCGACCGCCCGGGGCCCACTCGCCCTGTAGCGGTAGGGGCCGCAGAAGATCTTCCGATAGGATGGGTCGTCCCACTCTGGGAACGCGGGAATCTTCCCGGGGCTTTCACCCAGACAGGCCCAGACCAGACCGTACTTCTCTTCCGTCTGGTACGTCCTGACCTTGGCAGTGGGTGGAGGAGTCTGCTCAGGATGGGCAGGAAACCTCACACATTCGCCGTCGGCGTTGTAGGTCCAGCCGTGGTAGCCGCAGACGAGCCTGTCGTTCTCGATGGCCCCCAGGGTGAGCCGCGTCCCCCGGTGGACGCAGAGGTCCTGCCAGACGTTGGCCCTCCCCTTGACCCTCCAGAGGACGAGCTCCTCTTCGAGGACCCTGGCACCGAGCAGAGAAGCCTCGGCCAGGTCCGATGAGCGTGCGACCACGTGCCATTCGTTCAGCAGCACTGAATCCAGTAGCATAACGTGAAGGGCTTACTCGGGCGGAAGTTCCTTGTAGTTGAGGGAAATGTCGATTCCCTTTCTCTTGTGATACTGCCACGAGGCGAGGTAGATCACCGCGCCGCCAATCAGCGTGATTATGAGGTATGATTCGTTGATCCAGTTGAAGATGGCGAAGGTGGGACTGGTGAGGTACTGGTAGGAGATGAACGCGAAGACGCCAGCGCTGAGTATCCCAGCCGTGCCGAGGAGTACCCTCGCGCCCCCCTTCTCATTCCTGAAGGCGTGGGTTGCGGCGGCCAGCCCGATGAATACGAAGTAGATCATCGAGGCTAGGATCGCGCTGAAGAGTGCCGAGAAGCTCCCGTAGAAGTAGGTCGCGAGGGCGATGAGTCCGACGGCGATCACCAGGTCGACCAGCATCGCGACGATGGGAGAGCCGAACCTTGGGCTGACGTAGGAGAGCTTAGACGGGAGGAACCTGTCGAATGACTGCGCCAGCAGGTATCTCGAGAAGACTATGACTCCGTAGGCGATGGTGCCGAACTGCATCAGGATTAGCCCCAGGCCGATTATCCAAGCGACATAGACGTTCCCAGACACTGCCATGGCGAGGGTGAAGAAGTTCAACCCAGCGACGCTCCATGCATGGCTACTGAAGGCCGCGTTCACGAAGGGCATTCCCGCCACGTAGTAGAGGACGCCCAGCGCCAAGGTCAGCAGACCGAAAGCGGTTATCGCTGAAATCGGGACGTTCCACTTCAGTGCTCTCTGGCCCTTGATCTCACCCGCAACCGCCGGGGCAGCGTTGAGCCAGGGATAGACGAAGGCGAACATCACAGGCATGATGTAGAGAACGTTCGAGAAGTTGATGTCGAACGGGAGGCTGGACGGCTTGTAGGAGCTCGCCAACGCCTGATAGGTCGAGTTAGCCCCGCCGTACTGCAAGAACGGGGCATTGCCGTTGATGTAGTTCTGCACGCCAGCTTGGCCTGCCCAAAGGAGAGTCCCGATGGCCAGCAGGAGGGCGAACACCCCGAAGATCGTCAGGGCAGACACGAGCCTGTACCCTGCCTTCGGCTTCCAGATGTTCAGGAGGATGACGCCGGCGAAGGGTATCGCCCCGACCAGGAACTGCGTAGTCGGGTCTGAAAAGAGGCTGAACCAGTTGAATATCGGGAGCGCACCCGTCCCCGTGTAGCCGTAGTAGGAGAAAGCCATGGTCAGCCCGACGCTTCCGATTGCGAAATCGGTCAACACCGCGACAAGGGCGAGGAACGCGAGCGTCTCCATAGTATATCCAAAGAATGACATCGTGCTGCCGAAGAACCCGCCGAAGGTCCTGGAGATCCAGACGTAATCTCCGCCGGTTCTTGGGAAGCGCCGGGACATCATCGTGTAAACAATCACCTGGGGAATCGAGAGGATGAAGGCAATAATCGAGGCCGCGACGAGGTTAAGTCCGGTAACCGTCGGGACGATGAAGAGCGTGGCGACTGTAGAGCCGGCTATGGTCGTCAGCAGCGGCCCAATCGACATGTTGCTGAGGTTGAGCGAGATGGTGTCGATGAAGGAGACATTCTTTACCAGACCTGTGCTCTCCCTTACGAAAGCCGCAGGCGCCTTCTTCTCGGGCATGTCAGAATCAGGCAAGTGATACTGCTAAAAAATCCAGTGTATATATTCGTGTGTTAGCAAGTTCATGGTAAAACTGGGTCGGCTTGTGAAAATCAGTAGCCTATTTCGGAGCTAGGCCGCAGATGGCGCATCGATTTGACCCTCCCGCACCTCTTGCACTTGTACAGACCCCGTCCCCTCGGGTTGTAGTCCCTGGTGTCGACTATCGCCTCGTGTTCGGTGCGTATCATGCACTTCTCGCAATAACGATACTCGGTCAAGGCCCTCTGGCAATCTCTGGTGTCTCTGCCAAAAACATTTGTCGCGTCTAAGGGGCTCGTTTCCCCTATTCTATCCGCCCGAGGGCTGACTCATAGACGCAGTCTAAGGGTTCTGGTAACTTGGAGGGTTCTGGTTCTTGGTGTTAACGGTCGGGTCACGGCCTGGCGGGCCATGAATGCAGATAAGAGGGTGGAAACCCAACATTCGTTGTGCAGTATCAGTCTAAGAAAGTATTAAATAGAAAGAGGGGGCAGATGAGAAAAGAATGCAAAAAATGCAGCCTTTGGTGAACTTCACGTCCATTGCGGAGGAGCGGTTGAGCAAGGTCCTTGAGGCGGAGAAGGCTTCAGACTCGTATCTGAGGATCGAGGTCTACCAGGGTGGCGGCTGCGCCTGCAGCGGCGGATACAGGTACGCTCTCAGCCTGGAAGAGAAGCCCGCTGAAACCGACGTCTTCGAGAAGGTCGGCGGATTCAAGGTCGTTGTGGGGAAGGCAGACGAAGAGCTGATCAGGGGGTCCAAGATTGACTTCGTAGAAGGCCTTCAGAGGACTGGCTTCAAGATCGAGAACCCCAACGTCCACGCGGAAGAGTGCGGCTGCGGCGGCAACCACGGCGGCCACTAGGCTCCAATCCCTTCAGCTTCGCAACGATTATTTCAGCTGGCCGACACCCCGCACCGTTTGTCCCCTAGGGCCGGAATCGTCACTTCGCGCGAGTCTGCGAGAAGGCTTTCCATAGTCAAGCAGCATCTTGCGGACGAATCCAGGACGAAGCATGACGCAGCGCGGATTCTCCAAGTGATCCGGGACATCGGATGCCTACAGCTCGACCCGATCAGCGCGGTCGCTCCGAGTCACCAGACTGTGCTATGGAGCCGGCTGGGGAGCTATGCCCTTTCGGAGTTGGACAAGCTCCTCTGGAAGGAAAAGAAGCTCTTCGAGTTTTGGGCGCACAGAGCCTCGATCGTCCTCACCGAAGACTACCCGCTGTATTATCCGATGATGAAGAACTGGCCGGACGACGCGCCGATCTCTCCGCTGTGGGGGGCCAGAGTCAAGGAATGGGTAAGGGAGAACGCCAAGGTGAAGCAGTACATCCTGGACGAACTGAAAAGGGGGCCGCGCCTTTCGAGACAGTTCGAAAAACCCCGCATGAACAAGCATACCATGGGGTGGAGTTCTTCGAGCGACGTTTCCCGGATGCTCACATATCTCTTCTTCCGGGGCGATATCATGGTCGTCGGGCGGCAGGGGATACAGAAGGTCTGGGGGCTTACGGAGGAGTTCCTCCCTGCCTGGACAGAGAAAGGAGACCTGACCGAAGAGGAGGTAGAGCATCACGCCGTCCAGAGGGCAATCAAGGCACTCGGTATGGCGACCAAGGCCAATATCAGGTTCCACTTCCTTCGGGGGAGATACCCGAACCTAGTCGGGACCCTCCAACGTCTGGAGGATGAATCGAAGGTCGAGCGGGTCCAGGTGGAAGGGGAGAAGGAGCAGTACTACGTGCATTCGGACGACCTGAAGCTGCTCGACCGCATCGAGTCAGGACGCTGGAGGCCGAGGACGACGTTGCTTTCTCCCTTCGACAACCTGATCTGCGACAGAGACAGGACGGACGCACTTTTTGGATTCCACTACAGGATAGGGATCTACACCCCCAAGCACAAGCGGACCCACGGCTACTACGTCCTCCCAATCCTGCAGGGGGACCGGTTGATCGGCAGAGTCGACCCTGTCATGGACAGAAGAGGGAAGAGGCTGGTCGTCAACGCTGTTCACGCTGAGAAGGGGGCTCCCCACGACAGGCAGGCCGCTGACGAGGTCGCGAGGGCCATTGAAGACCTTGGCGGGTTCCTCGGCGCGAAGGAAGTGGTCTACCCCAGCAGGGTCCCGGATTTCTGGAAGGGGTCGCTTCGCTGAAATCCCATTTTCAGGAGTAGGCTTAAGAGCAGTGAGGGCCCGCGCAGGCTCGATGAAATACGTAGAGGGCTCCAAGGGGGTCTTCTTGAGCACGGGGACGCGCTTCCCGCGCGAAATCATCTGGGCGGTCGGCGCCATAAAGTTCTCGGCTGCCAAGTCTAACGCGGCCCTGGGCCTCCTCGACGCGGACTTGAGCAGGGTTATTCAGGCGAAGGCAAAGGAGCTCATGAAGGGCACTCACGACGACCAGATTTCTGTCGATGTTTTCCAGACAGGGTCGGGGACCGGGCTCAACATGAACGCCAACGAACTACTCGCGGAGCTCGCGTCGGCCGAACTTGGGAAGACCGTCCACCCGAACGACCATGTCAACATGAACCAGTCGTCCAACGACGTCGGCCCGACGGCCGTTAGGATCGCGGCCGCCTATGCGGTGAACGCAGACCTTCTGCCCGCCATGGACAAGATGCGGAAGAGCCTGGTTGCGCTTTCGAAGAAGACTTCGACGGTCTACAAGTCCGGGAGGACGCATCTACGGGACGCGCTCCCGGTGACCATGGGTCAGGAATTCGGGGCCTATGCTGACGCCTTCGACAAGGACGCCCAGCTGGTGAAGAAGGCGATGAAATACCTGTTCGAACTTCCAATCGGGGGGACGGCAGTGGGGACAGGACTCAACGCTGACCCGAGGTTCGGAGGGATGGTGGCGAAGGAGATCGCCCAGCGGACAGGGCTGGGGTTCTCGAGCGCGAAGAACAAGTTCAGGCCCACCAGGCTCCTCACGGACGTTTCGTCCTTGAGCGGGATGATGAGGTCAGTATGCGTGGACCTCTCAAGGCTCTGCCAGGACCTGCGGCTCATGTTCTCGGGACCGCTGACGGGGCTTGGAGAGATAGACATCCCGACCCAGGAGGAGGTGGCGGGGAGCAGCATAATGCCCGGCAAGACGAACCCGGTCACGCTTGAAAGCGCACTGCTGGCCTGCGCCCAAGTTCAGGGGCTAGACTCCGCCAACACTGTCGCCGCCACCCTTGGGGAGTTCGAGATGACCATGGGAGTACCCCTGATGGGATACAACATAGTGCTCCAGGCGAAGCTCCTGACCGAGGCGCTGAGCAAGGTGGCGTCGCTTGTTGTGGATGCAGTGGTCCCCATGAAAGGGAAACTAAGGAGCTATGCGGAGACGAGCCCCGCACTCATCACCGTGGTCTCTCCTAAGATAGGCTACGACAAGGCAGCAGTCCTGGGGAAGCAGATTGCCAAGGGAGTCCCCATCAGGAAGGCTCTTGCGGGGCTCGGCTACGGACCCAAGGAGGTCGACTCGATGCTCGAGATGAAAGACCTGGTGAAGCCAGGGATCCCGTCGAAGAAGGCTCGGAAGTAGTTTTCAGCGGAAAACGGAAGTATTCACCGGCGCGCCCTGACGCCTATCTTCTCGATCAGCTTTCCCAGTTCCGAGTCGTCCGCGGCGTCCAGCCTCAAGTACCTCAGGATCTCGGTTTCGCCCATGCCGACCCTCCTGGCCTCGGCGATGGTGAACCTGTAGGCCTCCAGCTCGGTCGGCCTCTCTACGTACTCGAAGGCCTGGTCGTACAGCTCCTTACCCTCCAGGAACTGCCTGACGTGGACCAAGACGTGGATGACATCGAGGTAGAGGAACTCGGCCTTCGCGCTGGTTAATTGCTTGAACCCGACGCATATGGTCCCTGTGGCCCTGTCCAGCCAGAGTCCGGAGTCGTGGGGCTCGACCCGAAGCTTGAGGTGCTTCATCACCTTGGTCATCTGGGCCTTCGAACCGAAGACCTTGAGGAGGGAGGAAGAGGACTCGAGGCCTTCAAAGACATCCGTCAGCTTGTACTCCCCGATTCCTGCGTTCCTCTTCACGCGGAACCCCTTTACCCGCAACTCGTTTCAGAAGGAGCCCTCCAGCAATCAAAAGACCCAAGCTCAAAAATCGTTCACCTTAAGCGACCCTTTGCGTAACTACGCGGGCGAACCATTTGATAGCGTCATTGAGCGGCATCAGGGGGATACTCAACCAGGACATGACCCTGGAGGACGTTTCGCGCTTCGCACGGAACTTCGTAATCGCGGTCGGGTCGGACGAAGTCCTCCTAGGCAGAGACACGAGGAGCACAGGGCCGGCGATGAGCAGAGCAGCCGCTGCAGCGATCATGGCCGGGGGGGCACAGGTTCTCGACTACGGGATAATCTCGACGCCGGCTCTGTTCAGGGAGAGTCGGGAGAGGAGGAAGCCGGCGGTCATGGTCACCGCATCGCACAACGAGCCCGAGTTCAACGGCTTGAAGTTCATAGACGAGGGCATAGGCATAGGGAAGGAAGTCTTCGACGCGGTCGTTGGAGGGGAGCCCGGGAGGCGAGATAAATTCGGAGCCGGGACGATTAGGAGAGCTACACGGCCGACCTATGTGGAAGACCTCGTCTTGCGGTTCGGAGCTGGCTCCTGCGATGGAATCAAGGTGGCCATGGACCTCGGGGGAGGGGCGGCAGCTTCGCACTCCCCGCAAGTTCTGAAGAGGCTCGGTTGCGAGATTGTCTCCGTCAATGACGCCTATGGGGTCTTCAACAGGAAGGTCGACCCGGTTGCGGACGAGCTCCTTGTCCTCAGGAAGCTTGTCAAGGAAAGGAGATGCGACATTGGACTGGCCTTCGATTGCGACGGAGATAGGCTGGTCATCGTCGACTCTGGAGGAAGGAAGAAGTCAGGCGACTACATGCTGACGCTGGCGCTCTCGGAGGTAGTCGAACGGGGCGAGAGGGTCGTGGTGTCGCTTGACACCACCCAGGCAGTGGATGACGTGGTCGTGAAGGCAGGAGGGCAGGTCTTTCGGTCGAAGGTGGGAGAGGCCAACGCGGTTGCGGTCATGAAAGAAAAGGGAGCGAGGCTCGGCGGAGAGGGGAGCAGCGGCGGCCTGATAGACGGGGAGTTCAACTACTGCAGGGACTCGATGCTGGCTGCGCTTGTGATCATAAGAGGGCTCAGGAAGCAGGGGAGGAAGCTGTACGATTCAATCCCCTCCTACTGTCAGGAGCGGGTGGCCCTGGTGGTTCCTCGCGGAAGGGTGCAGAAGGCGCTCAAGGCCCTCGCAAAGAAGTACAACGGGGCCGACACTTCGGACGGGGTGAAGATAATCCTGGACAAGCATGAATGGGTCCTCGTCAGGCCCTCGGGGACCGAAGACCTGGTGAGGGTCTCGGCCGAGGCGAGAACCTCCGCGAGGGCGGGCCAGATTGCGAAGACCTTCGCTGCGAAGATCAAGGAGCTGAGCAGGTAAGACGCCTGACGAACTGCAGGTCATACAATCGATCCTTGGCAAGGCCGGGAGGGTTCCCTCTGGATACTATCCCATAGGCGACGATGTGGCCCTGGTCCCCACCCGCGGGGGGAAGCTTGTGCTGAAGGTGGACATGCTCGTCGAGGGGACTGATGTGCCGGCCGGGATGGACTACAGACAGGCGGCGAGGAAGGCGGTGGCCATGTGCGTGAGCGACTTCGCGGCCAAGGGGGTGAAGCCGGACTCGTTCATGGTCTCGCTCGGCTTGAGGAGGGGGACCACCCAAGCCCAAGTGAACCAAATTGGGGAAGGATTGAGGGATGCGGAGAGGAAGTGGGGGGTGAACCTGGTCGGGGGGGACACCAACGAAGCTTCGGAGCTTGTGATCGATTGCGTGATGTTGGGGTTCAGTCGGCGGGTGGTCGGACGAAATGGAGTGAAGCCTGGAGATATCCTGGTGGTTACCGGCGCCTTTGGAAATCCACCCGCGGGGCTGCAGATCCTGGAGGAGGGGGCCAGGGCCGAGAGCAGATTCCGGAAGAGAGTGGTCAGGAGCGTAACCGACCCCAGCCCGAACCTCGCCGTCGGTCTGGCGCTCGGGAAGTATCTGACCTCAGCCATGGATTCCAGCGACGGGCTTGCGAGGAGCCTCCACACCCTTGCAAGGGCCGGCGGCGTGGGGTTCGAAGTGGACTCGCTGCCAATCGCGGAGGGGGTCGCGAATTTCGCAAAACTGAATGGGCTTTCGGCTGACGAACTTGTCCTGGGAGGCGGAGAGGAGTATGTCATAGTGGGGACGGTGGCGCCGGCCAAGCTCGCTGCGGCCGAGAAGGCTGCAAGACAGGCCGGGGGCAAGCTTCTCCGGATAGGTCGGGCGACATCCAAGAAAGGCAAGATGGTGCTGAAGTCGAAGGGACGTTGGCGTCGGATAGAGGATGCCGGCTGGACGCACCTAGACTGAGGCAGCCTTCGCGATCTTTGAGAACTTCTTCAGGAGCAAGTCGGACTTCTCCTGGCTGTCTGATTCGGCGAAGATCCTGACTATCGATTCGGTCCCGCTCGGCCTAACCAGCACCCAGGACTGCTCATCTATCCAGACCTTCACCCCGTCGATTCTCCCGACCTCCCCCTTGGCCTGGTGCTCGACGGCCTTCATCACCGAGTCGACCTTCTTCCTGTCCACCTCGAACTTGCCCTTAGACTGATAGAACTTCGGGACAGCGAAGGCGAGGGCTCTGGAGAAGGCCATCCCCTTGCTGGCAAGACATTCGAGCATGAGGGCCGTTGTCATGGCCCCGTCGCGGACCGGGATGTGGGGCGCATACATGCACCCTCCGTTCTCCTCAAACCCGAAGAGGCCCTTTCTTTCCACGAGCGTCCGGGAGACCTCTACGCTTCCGACCATGGTCCTGTAGACCTTCGCCCGGTGCTTTTTCGCTACGAGCTCGATTGCCTGGGTCGAGGCGACAGAGGTGACGACCGTTCCTTCGGGATGCTTCTCCAGGATGTAGTCGGCGATCATGCACCCCGTCTGGTCCCCCCAGAGGATTCGACCTTCCTCGTCGCAGAACATCGAGCGGTCGCCGTCGCCGTCGAAGGCTACCCCCAGGTCGGCGCCGACAGACTTCACGGTGACGGATAGGTCCTTCAGGGTCTCGGGTGTCGGTTCGGGTCCCCTGCCCGGGAAAGTCCCGTCCACTACGGAATTGAGAGTGATCACCTTACAGCCTAGGGCCTCGACGAGATAGGGGGCGGCGACGCTCTGGGCCCCGTTGCCTGCGTCTATCACGACAGTGAGCTTTCTGTCGGAGATGACCTTGGAGTTTACCTTGGAGAGGATCCCTGAGATGTAGTTCTTCACGACCGAAGGCTCGGGCCTCGCGACCCCTATCCCCTTCCAGTCGGCCTTCGTCTGCGACCTGTCGTAGAATATCTTCTCTATCCTCTGCTCGTCGAGTCTGGGAATCTCGACTCCATCGGGGCCGGCGACCTTCAGGCCGTTGTACTGGGGAGGGTTGTGGGAAGCGGTGACCATCACTCCGCCTCTGGAGCCCATGGTCTTCACTGCGTACTGGAGGGCGGGAGTGGGGACGAGCCCGGCCTCGGCCACGTCCACGCCGGAGCTCATCAGTCCTGAGATGGCTGCGTTGGCAAGGGCGGGACTGGAGACCCTTCCGTCCTGGCCAACAAGGACCTCCCCGCTTCCGAAGTATGTCCCGATGGCCTCGCTGAGGTTGATCGCGAAATCCAGGTCGTAGGAGATGCCGGGGACGAACCTCACTCCGTTGGTGCCGAAGAGCCGCTGCTGGGATGCGGCCAAGGCGTCTGTTTCACCTCACATGTGATAAAATCCTTCCGAATTAGGACTCGGTTCGACCGCTGTGAGACGGGGAGGTGCGGCAAAGACTTATGTCGAAACCACGGACGGCGTTCCTCGGGCCCGTAGCGCAGATCCACGTTGAGAGCGAAGTACGGATAGCGTGGCAGCCTTCTAAGCTGTAGGGAGCCGAAGGCTCGCAGAGGTCGTGGGTTCAAATCCCACCGGGCCCGCTACTCTTCAGTGCTGGAACCCCCGTTAAGAATATCCGGCGACATCTCTATTGTGAATCAAGGACTGGTCAAAGAGGGTCCTCCCGGAAAGAAGGAAGAAGGCAATTCCACAAGTGGTGAAAAGAGCCGGGTCTACAGGGGAAGGTCGAGGTCTCCGTACTGGGCTCTCTTGAAGGAGGACACGGACCTTCAGCGCTGGTATGATAATGTCTGTAGGGGATCAAGGCTTACGGCCAGCGTCTACCTGCGCAGGCTCGGGTTCCTTTGCAGTACAAGGGCCCTCCGTCCACACGATCTGGTGTTGCACGCGAGGTCGGACGAGCGATGGGCCTACAATTTCCTGATGGACCTCGTCACCGAGCTTGAGAACCAAGGAAAGGCCGGCAGCTACATACAGTCGAACATGAAGGCCGTGAAATCATGGCTCTCTCACAATGGAGTCCAGGTCGTGGGGAAGATCAAGATCAGGGGCGAGAACGACACTCCCACCCTCAGGAACAAGGACGCGCTGACCAGCTCCGAGCAAGCGCTGCTCTTCTCAACGGCATCCTCCCAGGCGAGAAGCGCCGCCGTCGTGATCATCGAGTCGGGCTTGAGGCCTGAATCGTTAGGCAATTACGAAGGAACGGACGGTCTCACGTTGGGAGACATGCCGGAACTGGTGATGGAAAACGATTCCGGCGAGGTCAAGGTCTCATTCCGAAAGATACCGGCAATGATAGTGGTCAGAAGGGACCTGAGCAAGACCAGGCACCAATACTTCACCTTCCTTCCGGCAGAGGGGTGCAGGTTTCTCAGCGAGTACCTGGAGGAGAGAGCGAAGGTGGGTGAGAAGCTCGACGCTTCGTCCCCTCTCCTGACGCCAGGGATGTCGAACCGTTGGCGCAGCAAGAACCGTTTCATGAGGACCACGCTGATCGGGAGGATCATCAAGAAGAGGCTGGTATACTGCAGGATCGACGCCAGGCCCTATGACCTGCGTGTCACTTTCGCAACGCGGCTGATGCTTGCGGAGTCCAGGGGATTGATGATCAGGGACTACAGGGCCTTCTTCATGGGTCACAAGGGAGACATCGAGGCCACGTACACCACGAACAAGAACACCCTCCCCTCCGACGTCGTCGAGGACATGCGCTCGAGCTTCGCCCGCGCGCAGCACTTCCTTGAGAGCGAGGGACTGGTCTCCGACGAGAAGAACGT